>CAYUYN010000034.1:10498-19733 GCA_964449185.1 uncultured Anaerolineales bacterium
ATCGCCTCGCCGCTGCTGTTTGGCTACGCGGCCCTGTTGGCCTGGCAGCAAAAGGGCCAGCGGGTGCTGGCCTGGGGCTTACTCAGCCTGCTGGCCGGGGTGGCGCTGTCGGCTTACTTCTGGCTGCCCGCCCTGGCCGAGCGCGGCCTGGTCCACTCCGACCGGCTGCTGGTGCCGCCGATCTTCACCTGGTACACCAACTTCAGCACTGCGCGCGAGCTGCTGGCGCCCCTGCGCCCGTTTGAACCGCAGCTCATCAACCCCTCGCCAGCCCGCACCATTGGGCTGGTGACCGTGCTGGTGGGCCTGCCGGCCCTGGTGGGCATCTGGGCCAACCGCCGCCGGGCCCGCCCCGGCTTTGCGACCACGGTCATCTTCTTTGCCACCGCCCTGTTCGGCTATTGCTTGCTCAACCTGGAAGTGTCGGCCCCCATCTGGCGGCTGATCCGGCCGCTGGAGCTGGTGCAGTTCCCGTGGCGCATGTTGGGTCCGGCAGCGTTGTGCGCCGCGGTGCTGGTGGGGGCCAGCGTGGCCGCGGTGGAGACCTGGCTCGGTGCGCGCGCCAAGGGGGCGTGGCTGGCGGCGCCGACGCTGTTGGCGGTGGGCCTGGTGCTGGCCGGAAGCCTGCCCGCCTGGAATGCCATCTACTGCCCCAGCCAGCCCACCGCCACGGTGGCCGACCTGGTGGCCCAGGAAGAGAGCAGCCACACCACCGGCACCACCGCCAAAAACGAATATCTGCCGCGCAGCGTGACCAACATGCCTGTCGAGCCAGACCTGGCCCAGGCCCTGCGGGCGGGCGTGGAGCCCTCACGGCTGCAGTTGCCTGCTGGCAGTGCGGCCCGTGTGCTGTCAGAGGCGATACGCGACCCGCTCAAGGCCACATTTGAAATCGAGGCCCCCACCGAGACCACGGTCCTCTATCGCCAGTTCTACTATCCCGGCTGGCGCGTGACGATTGACGGGCAACCGATCACCCTGGACGTGACGCCCGAGGCAGGGCTGATATCGTTCCAGGTGCCGCGCGGGACGCACAGCGTGCGCGTGACCTTTGGCACGACACCGCTGCGCGCTGGCGCGGCGGCGGTGTCCTTGCTGACGGTGGCCGGCTTGGCCGCCGTGGTGCTGCAAAGGATGAAGGCGGAAGGCGGAAGGCGGAAAAAGCCTCTTCCGCCTTCATCCTTCATCCTTCACCCTTCATCCTTTACAGCCCCCACGCCCCGGCCGGCCGCAGCCGCGTTGTTGGTGGTGTGCGCCCTGGCGCCGGTGATCCAATTGGGGGTGCTCGACCGGCTCGCGGTGAACCGCCCGGCGCGGACACCGGCCGCGCAGTACCCCTTGCTGACCGACGTGGCCGGCGGGGTGCGGCTGTACGGCTACGATGTTTCGGCCACCCGGCTGGCGGCGGATGACGCCCTGGACGTGGCCTGGTATGCGGCCCTGCGCGAGCATACCCTGCGCCGCTATTGGCCGGCGGTGGCGGTGGAAGACGAGGCCGGGCTGACGTGGAGCGTGCTCAACCCCCTGCCCCCGCGCTGGCATCGTGAACCGCGCGAGACCCCGGAGTGGGGCCTGGACCAGTATGCTCAGTGGGCGCGCCACGTGAACCTTATACCCGGCACCCCGCCCGGCGACTACCCGCTGTACGGCTGGGTCTTTGACCGCGACAATCTCGAAATCGCCTCGGTGCTCGATGAAGCCGGCAATGCCGTTGCGCCGCGGCTGCGGCTGGAGACCCTGACGGTCACGCGCCCGCGCCGGCCGTTCACCCTGGCGCCGCCGCACCCCACCCCACACGCCTTTGGCCCGCTGACCCTGCTGGGCTACGATCTCGACCGCACCCGCGCGGCCGCCGGCGAGGCGCTGTCGCTGGCGCTGTATTGGCGCAGTGAGCAGCCGACCGACGCCGACCTGCTGGCGCGCGTGTCGCTGCTGAACGGCAGCGGCCAACCGGCCTTCAGCTTTGACGTGGAGCCGGCCAACGGCTACCCCACGAGCCAGTGGCAGCCGGTCGATGAATGGCTGGGACAGACGCACCTGCGCCTGCCTGCCGCCCTGCCCGCTGGTGATTACCGCCTGGCCGTGTCGATGCCCGGCGCGGGGGAGGGCCAACAGGCCCTGACCACCCTCAGCGTCAGCGCGCCCGAGCGCCGCTTCGAGCCCTTGCCATTCGACAGCGTCAGCGGCGCGGCCTTTAGCGAGGTGGCCGTGCTGGAGGGTTACACCCTGGCGCCCAGCGCCGAGAACCTAAGCATCGCGCTCGCCTGGCGGGCCACCGGCTCGCCGCCCGTGAGCTACTCCGTCTTCGTCCACCTCGCCGACGCCATCGGCCGCGTGTGGGCGCAGAGCGACGCAGTGCCCGCCGGGTGGACCCGGCCCACGACGGGTTGGGTGGCGGGCGAATACGTGCCTGACGAGCACGCCCTGCCCCTGCCGCCCGACCTGCCCGCCGGCGACTACACCCTATGGGTGGGACTGTACGACCCGCTCAGCGGCGCCCGGGTGCCGGCCAGCGGGCCCGGCGCGGCCGCCGACCAACGCGTGGCCCTGGGCATTGTGACTTTGCCATAGAGGGCTATAATGCTCTGGGAGACACGCATGCACACGCTGCGCCTCGAATACTGCGCCCATTGACACTACACCGCCCGGGCCGTGAGCCTGGTCGACGAGCTGCTGCAAGCGTACGATCTGCAAATCGCCTCATTGGAGATTGTGCCGTCCAGCGGCGGCGTGTTCGAGGTCGTGCTGGATGGCGAACTGCTCTTCTCCAAGACGGCCCTCGGCCGGCACGCCTACGCGCACGAGGTGCTCGACCTTGTGCGGGACCGCCTGGGCGATCCCCTCCCGCCCGATCCCTAAAACTGGCCCACTTAAACAGGCGCAGCCCGCGCTATAATACGAGCGTACCACACCGCTTTAGTAAGTTGAATTCAGACCGTCACGGGCGGGCACATTCGTCCAGACCGGCCGGCTTGCCAGCCGCTGCCGCATGGGGGCTGGCGCATCACTGGGAAAGTGTGGTCTGGCGCGCGCGGTCTAACCGCCGCCACCCAGCGCTTCCGGGTCCAGCGGTTATTGGTTGGCAAGCAGCGTGCAGGAGAGCGTAGGTGACCCAAGCATTGTCTTCGACTGGGTCAGAGGGGTCTCCCCCCCGGTCCCGCGGTAAGTCGGCCAATGGCCGCGAAAACCGTGAGGCCGCGCCCGGCCGGCCTTCGCGCCCGGCCCTGCGCTCCAGCCGCGTTACGCTCCCACGCCGCCCGGCCGACAACCTGCGCCGTACGCGCCTGCTCGACAAGCTCCACGAAAACAGCCATCGTAAACTGATCATGGTCGCCGCCGCGGCCGGCTACGGCAAAAGCTCGCTGCTGGCCGACTTCGCGCACGACACCGACTATCCGGTGGCCTGGCTGCGCCTGACCGAGGCCAACCGCGATGTGGTCGTGCTCATTGGCGACCTGCTCAGCGCGCTCCAAGGCCCATTCCCGGCCTGGGAGTCGCGGCTGCCCCAACTGGCCGCGCAGCCGGGGGTGCTGCCGGCCGACTTGGCCCACGCCTTCCTGCACGAAATGGTGGAGACCTGCGACGAGTACTTCACCCTGGTGCTCGACGACTTTCACCTGGTGGACGACGTGCCGGCCATCACCGGCTTCTTCGACGAGGTGCTGGCCGAGCTGCCCGAACAGGCCCACCTGGTGGTGGCCGGCCGCACCCGGCCCAACCTGCGCCTGCCGCGCCTGATTGCTCAGCAGCAGGTGGCGGGCCTGAGCGAAGAGCATCTGCGCTTTACCCCGGACGAGGTGCAGGAGCTGCTGAAGCTGCGCCGACTGGACGACCTGCCGCCCGGGGCCGCCCGCAACCTGGTCAACGACACCGAAGGCTGGATCACCGGCATCCTGCTGACCACGCACCTGATGCGCCAGAGCCTGCCGGCCGAGCTATTGGGCTCCAACCAGCCCGTGGCCGTGCTGTTCGACTTCCTGGCCGTGGAGGTGCTTGAACAGCAGCCCCCCACCCTGCGCCAGTTCCTGCTCGAATCCGCCGTGCTGCCCGAAATGGAGCCGCAAGTGGTCGACGCGGTGCTGGGCCGCACGGACAGCAGCGCCCTGCTGATCCAGGCCGAGCAGCGGCGGCTCTTCCTGAGCGTCATCGGCGACGAGAGCCGTGCCTACCAGTACCATCACCTCTTCCGCGACTTCCTGTTGGACCGGCTGCGCACGGAAAACCCGGAGCGGCTGCGCTACCTACAGGGCCACGCCGCCGGCTGGTACGCCGACAACGGCATGCCCGAGGCGGCCGTCACCTATTACTTGCAGGCCGGCGACCTGGCGCAGGCGGCGGCGCTCACCGAAGCGCACGCCAAGGACATGTTCACCCGCGGCCGTTTTGCCACCCTCATTCACTGGGCCGAACAACTGGCGCCGCAGGCGCTGGAGGCGCCGCGCCTGTACTTATATGTAGGCTCGGTCCACATCGACAATGGCGAGAATGAACGGGCCCGCGGGGCGCTGGACACCGCCACGACGGGCTACGCGCGCCGGCAAGATGCCGTCGGCCTGCTCGAAGTGGCCCTGCGCCAGACCTTTGCCCTCATCCGGCAAAGCGCCTTCCAGCAGGCCCTGCCCCTGGCCGAACAGGCTGTGGCCGAGGCCCAGGCCCTCCAGCAAGTGGCGGCGCAAGCCGTGGCCCTGCGCTATGTCGGCCGCAGCGAGCAGGCCCTGGGCAACCTGGCGCGCGCCGAGCAGGCGCTGCAGGCCGCCGCGGACACGCTCGAGCACACCGAGCACCGCTATAACCTGGCCCTGATCCTGATCGACCTGTCGATGGTCTTCCGGCTGCGCGGCAAGACCACCCAGGCCGCCCGCGCCCAGCAGCAGGCCCTGGTACTGCTGCGGGCGCTGGCGGCCATGGCGCCGGTGGCCGACCTGCTCAACAACATCGGCTGGGACCAGCACATGCTGGGCCAGTACGAGGCCGCCATGGGCACTTTTGCCGAGGCCCTCCAGTGGGCCCACCGCAGCGGCAGCAGCTACAGCCAGATGTTGGTGCTGGCCAGCCAGGCCGATTTGCTGGCCGACCTGGGCGACCGGCCGCAAGCCGCCGCGCTGTATCAGCAGGCCCGCCGCATCGCCGAACAGATCTCCGAATGGGCGATGGTGGTCTACCTGGACACGGCCCTGGCTCGCCAGGAACGCTGGAGCGGCAACTATCTCGGCGCGCTGGAACTACTGCGGCGGGCCACCCGGACCCTGAGCGAATACAAAATCACCAACCCGCAGGCCGATATTGAGGGCCAGCGCGGCATGACCCTGGTGGAGCTGGGGCGCGTGGGCGAAGGGCTGGCGTTGCTGCACAAGACCAGCCAGGACCTCGAGCAGGCCGGCACCCCCACCTACCTGGCCCAGGCCCTGCTGTTCCGGGCCAACGCGGAGTTCCACATCGGCCAGGCCGACCGCGCGGCCGACAGCCTGCGCCAGGCCCTGGGCGTGGCCGAGCGCATGGGTTACGAGCAGATGCTGCTCAGCGAGGTGCCGCGCACCCGCCCCATGCTGGAAAGCGTGTGCGGCCAGGCGGATTTTGGCCCGCAGGTGGCGGCGCTGCTGACGCGCGCCGACTCGCTGCATGGCGTGCGCGCCCGGCTGGCCGAGCGCGGCCTGATTACCGCCAATGTTGATGGGCGGGCGGCGCCGGCGCCCGGCCTGGAAGTGCGCGCCCTGGGCCCGCTGCACATCCTCAAGGAAGGCGAGGAAGTCCCCGCCAAGAACTGGCACTCGGCCCGGCCGCGCGAGCTGTTCCTGTACCTGATCGACCGGGTGCCCGTGCCGCGCGACGAGGTGCTGGCCCTCTTCTGGCCGGAGAAGACCCTGGCGCGCGCGGTGGCCAATCTCTACCAGTCGCTCTACCTGCTGCGCCGCGCCCTCGGCTACGACGTGGTGGTGCTGGAAGACCAGACCTGCCGCCTGGCGCCGGGGCTGGACCTGCGCTACGACGCCAAAGAGTTCGAGCAACAGGCCCGCACCGCCCTGGCCTACCGCCGCAACGAAGTGCGCCGGCTGGGCGCCCTGGCCGCGGCCGCGGCCCTCTACGGCGGCGACTACCTGAACGAGATGAGCGTGGAATGGGCCAGCGAGCGCCGCCGCGCGCTGGCCGCGCTGCACCAGCGCGTGCTGTGCGAGTACGCCGACGAGCTGCTGCACCTGACTCGCTACGAGGAGGCGCGCCAGGTGCTGGCCCGCGCCCTGGCCGCCGAACCCCTGCGCGACGACATCCACAGCCGCATGCTGATGTGCCTGGCGGCTATCGGCCGCCGCTACGAGGTGGTGGATCACTACCGCCGCTACCGCGAAACCATGCGCAGCGAGCTGGGGCTGGACCCGCCGGAAGACGTGCGGGCGCTGTATGCGCGGCTGATCGAATAGCAGGGAAATACCCCCCCGTCCCTCATCTGCATAGTACTTTCCTCCCCGTTGAGGGATTCGTTGAGGTCTCTGGCATATCTTAGGTGAAATTACACCTAAGGAGATTATGCCATGATCGCTACCACGAAGCTCCAGTTCGCCACCACCCAGATCGCCGTGTGGATGTCCCAGCACCCCACCGCTACCCGCGTGGCCCTGTTCGTTCTGCCCGTGGCCGTAGCGCTGGCCGCCGCGCTGCTCACCCAGACCCCCGTTTATGCCTGCCCCGCGGGCAGCTCGGGCAGCGGTGGCTGCGGCGGCATCTAGTCCTGGCAGCCTCTTCCTTTCGCGAAAGCACTGGCGGGTTTGTCCCGAGTGGGGAGATACCCCGCGCAGCTCTTCCGCTGGTGAGGTTGCAGCCCATCGCAGCACTGTCGCGCCGCATCCGGGGTGCGCCGGGCGCAAGGCGGTTGCCCCCTCACCAGCGGAACAGACTTTTTGGACTCATGGAGAGTAGCCCGTGTCGATTAGTGGTCTCAACCAACTCCTCGGAGAAGCGGTTGTCAGCGATCAGTTCCGGGCCGGCCTGTTGAACGGGCGGCGCGCGGAGTTGGTGTCTGATCCGCGCTTTAAGCTCGAGCCCGACGAAGCCGCCGCGCTGCTTTCGATCGAGGCCGACAACCTGCAGGACTTTGCCGTGGCCGTGGAGATTTACCTCAGCCAGCGCAAGTCCGCCCCGGCGGCCCAGTCCGCCCCCCACCAGCCGCGTTGGCCCATCCTGATGGTCTCCGGAGCCTACCACCGGCCCTCCTGACCACGGCCAATGCCGTGCTTGAATGACCCTGCCTTCTCTTGGATTCCTGTGTGACTGCATCGCGGCCGCACTCTTAGCCCGCTACGGGGTGACCCGCCCACCGGTGCCTTTGCGCGCCATGTTGGGGTCCCCGCCGCCCGATCTGGCCCGCCACCTCAGCCTGACCGAGACGTTGCCCTTTGGCGATGCGCTCTGGCTCAGGCCGCCGGGCGGGCAGGCCTCCATTTTCGTCAACCCGACCATCCCCGAACCCAATAAACGCTACGGCATGGCGCGGGCCATGTTTGTCGGGCTGTGCACCAGCCAGGGCGGCCAGGAAGTGGGCCTGCCCAAGGTGCCCAACGACAACCTCAGCGCCCAGTCTGACCTGTTCGCGCGCCGCCTGCTGCTGGCCCCCTCGCTGATGCCCGCTGATTGGGAAACCCTGCCGGCCGAGGCGTTGGCCGAGCTGTTTGGCGTGCCCATCGAGGTGGTCGAGACGCACCTGAGCGAGATGGTGCGCGCCGACCCGGCGCCGCTCGACGCGGCCCGGGCGGATGGGGCCCCGACGGTCACCGCCAGCCAGACCGACCGCCCCGGCCCGTAGCAGCCCAGGCGCCGTTGCACGTGTACACGGGGCGATGGACAGGGGCCGAGCTTCGCTCGGCCCCTGTCCATCGCCCCGTGTCTTTCCGTTGCCTCAGGAACCGTGGTCCGTAAAGCCGCTCAACGGATTGTGTTATCATCCTCCGCATGTCTGAGACGACCCAGACTCCACGCCGGGCGCGGCGGAACACAGCCTTCGTGGTGACCCTGGTGGCCCTGGCCTGCATCGCCGGGATCGGCACCGGGGCTGTGCTGATGCGCCTGGGCCTGTTGGCGCCGGAGAGCGTGCCCAAGTTCCTCGGGCCGTTGGGCGCGCCCACGGCCAGCCCCACCGCCACCCTCCCGCCCACCCTCACCCCCAGCCCCACCCCGCCCCCCACGCCGAACCCCAGCCCCACGCCCATCCCCCCGGCCCGCATCGCTTTGGGCGACGAGGCTTTGTATGATGGCGATTGGAGCCGGGCCGCGGCCGAATTTCAAGCCGTGCTGGCCGAGTCGGACGAAACCGCCTTGCGCGCCGCCGCGCGGCTGGGCCTGGGCAAGGCTAGCCTGAACAACGGCGATGCCGCCGGGGCCGTGGCCGACCTCAGCGCCTTCATTGAGGACTACCCCAACACGCCGCACGTGGCCGAGGCCCACTTCCTGTTGGGGGAGGCCTACAGCGCTGCCGGGCAGTGGGCCGAGGCCATCACCGCCTATGAGGCCTACCTGGCGCTGCGGCCGGGCACAATCGCCTCGTACGTGCAGGCCGGCGTGGCGCAGGCCGCGCTCCAACTGGCCGATTACCCCAAGGCCATCGCCGCGCTCCAGGCCGCCATCGCCGCGCCGCGCCAGGGCGCCGTCCACGACCTGCGCGAGCAATTGGCCGGCGCCTACCTAGCCAACGGCGATACCGACGCCGCCCTGGCCGAGTACGACACGGTCTTCCAGGAGACCGACCAGAACTGGCGCAAGGCGCGGGTGGAGGTGCTGGCCGGGCAGGTGCTGTACCAGGCCGGGCAGGTGGACCAGGCCTACGAAAAGTTCCAGCACGCGCTGAACAACTACCCGGAAGCGGCCTCCACGTTTGACGGGCTGCTGGTGCTGGTCAACGATGGGGTGCCGGTCGACGAGCTACAGCGCGGGCTGGCCAACTACTACGCCGAGAATTACGAGCCGGCCCTGAGCGCCCTGACCCGTTACCGCGAAGCCTATGCCGCCAACGACCCGACCGCTAACGCGAGCGCGGCCGGCGACAGCACCGCGCTCTATCACCTGGGCCGCACCTACGCCGCCCTCGGCCAGGACGCGCAGGCCATCGCCACCTGGCGCGAACTGGTGGCGACCTACCCGACCGACATTTACTGGACCGACGCTTATCTCCAGATTGCCTTCCTCCAGCCGTACCCGGACGATGTGGAGACGTTTGAGGCCTTTGCCGCGGCGGCGCCCTGGCGCAAGC
>CAYUYN010000035.1:0-4933 GCA_964449185.1 uncultured Anaerolineales bacterium
AGGGCGTTCAGTTGAACGCCCCTACCCGCCGTAAACGCGAGCGGAACCCGCTCTAAGTGGAAAGGACGCGCACCGATGCAGTGGGCCAATGAGACAGAAATGTTTGCCGCGATGCGGCGGGAGCTCTTTACGGCGGTGCTGGGCGACGTGCTGGATGCCCTGGGACTCCTGCACCAATTTTTGCCGCCGAACATTCAGCCCCTGCAGGCGGATATGGTGGTGCTGGGCCGCGCCATGCCGGTGCTGGAAGCCGATTTCTCCGCGGCTCGCGCAGAGACCGGACAGACGCCGCTGAGCCAAAAGCCGTTCGGGCTGCTCTTTGAGGCCCTGGATGACCTCCAGCCGAACGAGGTTTATGTGGCCACGGGCGGCTCGCCACACTATGCCCTGTGGGGGGAATTGATGTCGACGCGGGCCGTCCAGTTGGGCGCGGCCGGCGCCGTGGTCAACGGCTACTCACGCGATACTCACGGCATCCTGCGCCTGAACTTCCCGACGTTTTCGATCGGCCGCTACGCCGTCGATCAGCGGCCACGCGGCAGGGTGGTGGATTTCAGGGTGCCGGTGGAAATGGCCGGCCTCCGCATTGCGCCGGGCGACATCGTCTTTGGTGATATTGACGGGGTGCTGGTGATCCCCAGAGCCGTGGAAGCCGAAGCCATCCAGCGCGCCTTCGAGAAAGTGCGGCAGGAGAATCTCGTCCGCACCGCGCTGGAAGGCGGGATGAGCACGGTGGAAGCCTTCGCGAAGTTCGGTGTCATGTAGTGCGCCGGGTGGTTGCGGCCGGCGAAGCCGGCCGTGGCGCGTGGAGATCTGACAACATGGCGCAACGACGCTCCGCGCGCGTGGCCGCCCTCGCCAGCGTGGCCTTGTTTTGGGCGCTGGCCCTCTGGAACGTAGAGCGCTTTCCCCCGCTGCACAACGACGAGCCGTGGATTCTTTCCCCTGGCTACCAGCTCGCGACACGCGGCCGCTATGGCGTGGACATGCTCGCGGGCTTCGCCAACATGGAGGCTCACTACCTGGAATTTATGCCGCTCTTCCCGGTGCTGCAGGGGATCGCGGCGCGCGGCCTGGGCCTGGGCGTCTTTCAACTGCGGTATCTGCCGGCGGTGCTGGGGACACTGACGGTGGCCCTGACGTTTCGCCTGGGGCGGCAATTGTTTTCGGCCCGGGTGGGCGTGTGGGCGGCGCTGTTGTTGGTGAGCTGGCATTGGGCGCCGGGCCTTCACCGCTATTTTGGCAGCGGCATCGCGCTGCTGGACATTGCGCGCCTGGCGCGCTATGACATCTTGGTGGCGCCGCTGGGGCTGGGCGCCGCGGCCGCGGCCCGGCTGGCGCACCGGACCGGCCGCCAACGCTATGATCTGCTCAGCGGCCTGCTGGCCGGGCTCGCCGGCCTGGCCCACATTTACGGCCTCGTTTGGTTGGCCATTGTGGTGGTCTGGCGGTGGCTTGAACCCGCGCCCCGCGGTGTACAACTCAAACGGACGCTGCTGGTACTGAGCGGGGCCCTCGTGGCCTGGCTGCCCTGGCTCTTGGTCATCACCCGCTTCTGGGACGATTTCGTGGCCCAGCAGCAGGCGTTGATATTGCGGCCGTTGGAGGTCAGCCTGTGGGCCTACTGGGGGACCAGTATTCTGAATGAACCCCGGCGTTACCTGCTGGCGCCAAGGGACCCGGCCGATTACCTGCGGCCGGGTTTCTGGCTGCTGCTGGCCGCCTTGCCGCTGGCGCTGCTCTGGCTGGCGCGGGAGGCCCGTGACGCTGGGGTAAGCCCCGAGCGACGATGGGCGGCACGGGCCTGGCTGGCGGCCACGCTCATGTTCCCGGCGGCGCTCACCGGGGTGCCGTCCAAGAACTTTGGCTACCTGGCCACGGTTGTGCCGCTGTTGGCGGTGGCGGTCGCCTGGGGGCTAAGCCGGCTGTCCGGTCCGCGCCGGGCCTGGGCGCGGTGGGCGCTGGTGCTCATCCTCGTGGACGGGGCGGGCGGGGCGGCTCATCTCCAACTGCGGGCGCAGCAGACGCCCTCGCCCACGGCCTTCTTGGAGCAGGTGCGTGCCCTGACCCCGCCCGGGCGTGTCGTTGGGCCGGCGACCACCTGGCTGGCCCTGGCCGAGCGCGACTACCGCTACAACCTGACGGCCTATCTGTGGGCCAACCCGGTCGACGGCGCGGAAGCGCTGTCGTATGCCGCCGCCTTCGACCGCCTGGCCCCACGGGTGATGCTGGTGGAAGGCCCGGCCACGCGGCCGGCCGGCGCTCCCGCCCCGCCTTCGACCGAAGGCTGGATGGCGGCCATTTACGACTACGTGCATCAGCCCCGCGCGCACCTGGTGGCGGTGCTCGTCGATCCCGAGGGACAGCGCCTGGCGATCTATCAGTTCGATCCGCCGTGAGGTTGGTGCGCGAGTCCTTGACACTTTGCCGAGAGCATCCTATCCTCCGCGCAGCGGGGCGGTGGCGGAATGGCAGACGCCGGGGACTTAAAATCCTCTGTTCGCAAGAACGTGTGGGTTCGACTCCCACCCGCCCCACTGAAATACTAGGGGATATTGGGACTGGGGCACTTGACCAGTCCCAATTGATTCCCGTTTTGTCCCTTGTTTGAACCTTGTTGAATGGAGACCCAATTGCGCTGCATTCGTTGCCGTGAAGAAAAGAACGCCTGGAGTTTCCCTGGCGGGACAAGCGTTGGAACATCCGGCAAAAGCGCCAGGCTTTGCGAATAGCATAAGCCAGGCCATCAGGCCGCCGGCCTCGTCCGCCTGGATCGCGCCCGCGCCGTGCTCGACGGCCGTCGAGAAACAGGTGCTCCAAGCGGCGGACGTGTCGGTGACCACCGACGGGGCCGACTGGATCTGAACGCGGAGCGTGGCCGACGACTACTTCCCCGACAGTGTGCAGATCGTGGACTGGTATCACGCCACCGAGTACCTGGCCCATGCCGCCGAAGCGCCCTATCCCCATGATGCGGACGCAGCCCACAACTGGCAAAAAGCGCGGCGCGACGACCTGTTTTTGGGCCAAACCCACAAGCTCATTGAGCCGCTGGAGCGCGCCGGGTTGACCGCCCAGGCGGAATACTTCCGCAAGCACACCCGCCGCATGCACCTGCGGCCGAGAGTTTCACTAGCAGGATTATCCCCTTGGCTCCGGGACCATCGAAAGCGGCATCAAGCGCTTCAAGCACCGCCTGTCCAGCCCCGGCATGCGCTGGTGGCGCCCAGCGGCCGAACGCATGCTCGTCCTACGCGCCGCGGTCACACCTGCACCCACCGCCGGTGCGGTGTGTCCGGAACCTACGATGAGCTTTGGGCGCTGGCCCGAAACTGACCACCCTCTGGGACCGCACCCTCCCATAACAGACTGTTTGCGGCCCGGCTTACCGGCGATATAATGGCGCCAGGAGATCAGCGATGCGCCTGAATGCTTTCCGCCTCAACCAGCACGGCCTTGCCCGCCTCTTCGGTGAGCTCGAGGCCAAAATTATGAATGCGATTTGGGCGCTGGAGGAACCCACTGTCCAGGCCGTGGTAGATTGCCTGGGCAAACCCGCCAACTATAAGACCGTGATGACGGTGATGAATCGCCTCGTGGAGAAAGATTTTTTGGAGCGCCGCAAGGTCTCGCGAGCGTTCGTCTACCTGCCGCGTTTTACGAGAGATGAATTCACCGCGCGTTTTTCGCGGCAGGTCCTCGACGGCCTGATCACCGACTTTGGCCCTACGGTGCTGGCGCAGTTCGTAGACGTGGTCGCCGAGACCGATCGAGCCCACCTCACACAACTGGCCGCCCTGGTGGAAAGCAAGCTCGGCGGAAAGAAGCCCAGCCGTGGCTAAGCGCGCTGCATGGCGGCAGGCCAACGTGGCGCTGGCGGCGCTGGCGGCGCTGGCGATGCTGGCAGCGTGGCTGGCGATCTTCCTTTCGGAAACGGGCTGGGAGTCAGCGTTGGCGTTGGCGGTCTCCATGTGCCGCCGGAACTTAGACGAGACATTGGCGCACGGCGGAGAATTGGGGCGCTTGTCGCTTCTAATTCCGCTCGGCTTCGGCATTGTCCTGGCTTTGAGTGAAGCGGCGCGTCTCCTGCGCGCCACGCGGCGCTGGACCGTTTCGCTGACGCCGGCGTCAGGCCCGCTCTCCAAGCGCCTGCGCCGGCTGGCGCGAAAAAGTGGCCTGTGCGGAAAGTTCGTCCTTGTCGAAGCTGAGCGCCCCCTCGTTTTTACCCACGGCCTGCTCTGCCCCAAGGTTTGGCTCTCGACCGGCCTGGTGGACCTGCTCACAGATCAGGAGCTCGAGGCGGTTCTGCAGCACGAGGCCTATCACGTATTGGCGCGCGACCCGCTCAAGATACTGGCGGCGCGCTGTCTCAGCCGCGCCCTGTTCTTTGCACCGGTGGCGCGTGACCTATGTGAGGCGTATCTGGTTTCGAAAGAGGTCGCCGCGGACGAGCATGCCATGTGGGCAATGGACGAGGTGCTGCCCCTGGCGCGTGCCCTGCGTAAACTCATCGGTGCTCAACCCGTGACGGCGCCGGAGGCCGTGCTCGTGGGCCAATTGGACCTGACCGAGGCTCGGCTACTCGCGCTGCTCGACCCCCGGCAGCCCGTGCCGCTTTTTACACCCAAGCACCTGGGCGCCAGCATGTTATTGCTCTTGATCTTCCTCGCTATCGCCTTGGCGCCTGCCGCCGGCCATGTGCCCTCCTTCGCCGAGTGCGCGCCGCTAGCGCAGGCTTTCTCCGCGTTGCTATAACCCTCAATCCACTGCCGGCCGCACCGCGCTTCGCCAGCCTATTGCTCATAACTCTTACGTTTGGTAAGATGTGAGTATGAGCAACTGGGGAAACCCGATTGGCTGTAGCCACTCAGCCCCCGCCGGTACGGCTGGCCCAAGGCGCGCCTGCACCGGATATCACACTGATAACCCTGGA
>CAYUYN010000035.1:5033-19682 GCA_964449185.1 uncultured Anaerolineales bacterium
CGGTACGGCTGGCCCAAGGCGCGCCTGCACCGGATATCACACTGATAACCCTGGAGGGTGAGGCCACCCTCACCCTAGCGCAGTTCGCGGGCCAGCCCGTGCTCATCAACTTTCCCTGGCACCGCCCGCCAGGGCAGGTGTGGGCCAGTTGGCGCATTCCGTGCCGGACCGAAACGCCGGCGCTTGAGCGCGCTTACGAGGAATACCAATCGGTGGGGTTGGTCAGCCTCGGCATCAATTCCGCCGCACAAGACACGCTGAACGAGGCCCGGACATTTGCGAAGGAGTTCAACGTGACCTACCCCCTGGTGGGGGAGGAGACCGACGAGGTGTTGGCGGCTTACGGCATTTTGGGCCTGCCCACCAGCGTCTTCATCAATGCGGAGGGGCGCATCCAGCAAGTCCACATTGGTCCCCTGAGCGACGAGCAGATTCAGGAATTCGTCGGGGAGATCATCGGGTGAGCAAGAAACAAATCGAACAACGGCGGCAACATGCCCGCCAACGGCAGGCGCGACTATGGGTCGGCGGGGGCGTGGTTGTAGCGGCGCTTGGGCTGGCGTTTGTGTGGTGGACGACGCGCGGCGGGGCCAGCAGCGGCGGCACGCCCATCGGCCGCATATCGGCCAACGACTTTCACTCACTGGCCTTTTCCCCCACTGAGCCGGATACGGTGTTCTTCGGACATCACGGCGGCCTCATGGTGAGCCGTGACGGCGGGCGCTCCTGGCAGGCGACCACACTCCAAGACGCCGACGCCATGGCGCTGGCCGCGCCGGCCGCCGACCCGCAAACCATCTATGCCGCCGGGCACGGCGTCTTGTTCAGGTCCAGTGACGGCGGCGTGACATGGGAGTCGCTCATCGCAAATCTGCCGGGGTCCGATATTCATGGTTTCGCGGCGGACTCCGCCAACGCCAACGCGGTGTTCGCCCACGTCGTCGGGTCGGGCGTCTGGGGCTCACAGGATGGGGGTGGGACGTGGACGCTGCTTTCTTCCGGCGCGCCGCCGTCTACATTCAATCTGGCGGTAGGTCAGACCGCCCAAACCCTGTACGCCGCCGCGGGCGAGGCTGGGCTGTGGCGCAGCCAGGGCGGGGGCCAGGCGTGGGAGCGCCTGGCCAATGCGCCCGGCGATGGGGTTGTAGCGGTTGCCTATCACACGGCCGCGGAACGGCTTTTCATCACCACATTGGGCGCCGAAGCCGGCCTGTATGCCTCCGAGGATGAGGGCGCAACCTGGAGTTCTCTCGGACTGAAAGGCACACTCGTGGCAATGGCGGTCAGTCCACAAGACGCCGGGCGCTTGCTGGCGGTGGACGGGCAAGGCCGCGTTTACGCCAGCCGCGATGGGGGCACTACATGGCCGAATGATTGAAGCGATATGACTCCAACCGCCATCCCCCCGATTGCGCCGACCCTCAGCCAGCGCCTGGCCACGTTTCTGCACGCCATGTTGTTTGTGCTGGGCTTCTCCATCATCTTTGTCGTGGGTTGGGGCGGCGCGGCCACGGCGCTGGGCCAACTCTTCGGCCAATACAAGTCGCTGATGGGTCAGATCGGCGGCGTGGTCGTCATCGTCTTTGGCCTGGCGACTCTGCGCGTGCTGACGCTCCCCTGGCTGTATTACGACACACGCCCACAGTGGAACGTGAAGCGCCGGGGCGGCTGGCTGGCCTCGGCGCTCATGGGCGTGTTCTTCGCCGCCGGCTGGACGCCGTGCGTGGGCACCACGCTCGGCGCGATTCTCACCCTCGGCTTCAGCCAGCAGACCGCCGGGCAGGCGATGGTGCTGTCGAGCGGGTATGCGCTCGGCCTCGGCTTGCCATTCCTTGCCATTGGCCTGGCGATGGACCGCGCCAGCGCCTTCGTGAGCCGCTTCCGCCGCCACCTGCGCCGCATGGAAATCATCAGTGGTGTGTTTTTGATCGTGATGGGCCTGATGCTGGTGACCAACCGCCTGACCATGATCGCCATCTGGGCCCAACGGAATGGCTTATTTCTTGACCTGCCCCTCGGCGGCGCCGTGGTCCCCACCTACGTCATTGCGATGCTGGCCGGGTTGATCTCGTTTCTGTCGCCGTGCGTGCTGCCCCTCGTCCCGGCCTACGTGAGTTACCTGAGCGGGCACGCCCTTGGCGCGGCCTCCCAGACACCGGACAGGTGACTTATGACCGAGACAACCCTGCTGCAAGACTCCCGCCGCTGGAACAGCCTCTTGGCCGTCGTCCTCGGCCTCAGCGCGCTGTGGACGTTACTCGCGCGCGTCCCACCCGCGGCGACGACGGGCGGCGCGCCGCCCCCCAGCCCCCGCCAGGGTTTTTCGGCCCCCGACTTTACGCTGGATCTGCTCGGCGGCGAACAAATCACGCTTTCTAGCTTGCGCGGCCAGGTGGTGATCGTAAACCTGTGGGCCTCGTGGTGCCCGCCGTGTCGGGCCGAGATGCCCGCCATTGAAAACGTGTACCGAACCTACAAAGATCGGGGGCTGGTGGTGTTGGCGGTCAACACGACCTACCAAGACAGCGAGGCCGAAGCGGCCGCCTTTGTTCAGCAGTTTGGCCTTACGTTTCCGGTTCCGCTTGACCGCACGGGGAGCGTCAGCGCCCGCTACCAACTACGCGGCCTGCCCTCGACGTACTTTGTGGACCGCCAGGGCATCATCCGCTCGGTGGTCATCGGCGGTCCGATGAGTGAGGCCACCATCCAGTCCATGGTTGAGGACTTGTTGAACGGGACGCCCTGATGTTTCCTTTCCTTCGTCTTGGCCCATTTCTGCTGCAACTGCCCGGCCTGGCCCTGCTCGGTGGGGTGTGGGCCGGTTCCTCGCTGGCTGAAAAAGAGGCGGCCCGGCTGCGATTGAATGCCGCCGACATTTACAACCTGATCTTCTATGGCCTGGTCGCCGGCATCCTGGGCGCACGGCTGGCTTACGCGGCGCGTTACCTCAGCGCCTATCTCGCCAATCCCCTCGGCCTGTTGGCCCTCACGCCGGCCACGCTCTCCCCGACGGCCGGGCTGGTCATCGGCCTCGTCGTCGCCGCGCTGCTCGGCTGGCGCAAGCGATTGCCCGTGCGCCCCACGCTCGACGCGCTGGCCCCCGGGCTGGCGGCCTTCCTGGTCGCCTTCGGCCTGGCACACTTTCTCAGCGGCGACGCGTTTGGCGCGCCCACGACGTTGCCGTGGGCCATCCACCTTTGGGATGACGCCCGCCACCCCTCCCAAATCTACGAGACGCTCACCGCCCTGGCCATATTCGCGCTGGCGTGGAAGCGACCGCTCGGGATCGGCCAGGGCTTCAATTTTCTACTGGTCGTGGCGCTCTCAGCCGCGGCCCGAGTCTTTCTGGAGGCCTTCCGGGGTGACAGCCTCGTTTGGGCCGGAGGCTTTCGGGCGGCGCAAGTGGTCGGCGTGATCGTGCTGGCGATGGCGTTGTGGCTGATGCGACGCTGGGCGCCACCCGCCGCCAAATCGGAGGCCGCGCCATGACCTATGAGCGCGCTTTGCCAGTCACCCCACCTGTTCAGCCTCCACGGTGACCAACCTAGCTCGTGTAGGTGTTGCTCGGCAGCGGCGCTGGGTTATCTCGTGCCAATTCTCGCGGCGGGCGCGATGGCCTTCAGCTCCATCTTCGTGGTGACGAACAGTCTGCGCCTGCGCGGACACAAAATTTAGCCTCACCGAGTGTGGCCGCAAGAGGCGCAACGCTACCATCATCGTTACGCCCCGCGCTCGCCTCACACGGCGCCGCATCGCGGGGCAAGCCTCTTTCAAGCGCTTCCTTGCACTTGCACTGCCGCAGGAGGAGTGTAACAGCAGATGAATAACCATCAGCGTCACCCTCAATGCCGTTTATGGACTCCCGGAGGCGCTCAATTCTCTGGCCCGGCCCGCTATCGGCTTGACGAATTGCCATTCAGCGGGTAAGGTCTTACGTAATGTAAGTAGACAGCCGATGACGATATCACGGATGAGCGACCTTCTTCCATCAAGAATCAAAATGCCATCTACCCTGGCCGGACCCAGCGTGGAGAGCGCACCTCTGTGGTACTCGCAGAACCCGCTGGAAATACTGGCGATACCGAAAGACGGGCTGGGCATCTACGGGGCGCTGGCCGGGGGCAGCCTCTGCCTGTGGCTGTACACCTGGCGCAACGACCTGGATGTATGGGAGTGGCTTGGCTTTGCCGCGCCTGGCCTCGCGCTGGCGCAAGCCATTTGGCGCTGGGGTGACTTCGTCAACCAGTGTCAGCAGCGTACGCCTGGCATGCGCGCGATTTCGTCTCAGCCCAAAGCGAAGGCCAAGGCATGACGCTCTCCCGGCGCGGATTTCTCAAACTCGGCGGGGCGGCGTTGTCGGGCGCGTTCGTGCCCGCCTTCGCCCATCAACCGCAATCCGGCGACTTCCCCAAATGGGTGACCGGCGTGCGACTGGGCCGCATGACGGAGGCGCGCATCCGCCTTTACTCGCGCCCTAACCCGGAGGGCAAAGAAGTGGCATTCAAGTACCGCGACGAGGTGGTCACCATCGTGCGCGAGGTCGTTGGCAAAGGGTTCTATCCACACAACCATGTCTGGTTCGAGACGCCTGAGGGTTACGCGTATTCCTCGTGGGCACAGCCGGTGCGCTTCGCGCCGAAGGAACCATTGCCGGAGTTGGCCTCGACGGGGATTTACGTCGAGGTGAGCGTGCCCTTCACCGATGCTCGCGCTCAACCTGACCCGCAGGCACTGCTTCTCTATCGCCTGTATTACGGCACCACCTATCAGGCCGTCGCCCGCTTGACCGCGCCGGACGGCAGTGTGTGGTATCAACTCAACGACGAGAATGTGGTGAAGATGTACGCCCTGGCGGAGCATCTGCGGCCCGTCGCTCCCGGCGAGTTCGCGCCGCTGTCACCCGGCATCCCGGACAAATCCATCGTCGTGACACTCGGCGAGCAATCACTGACCGCCTACGAAGGCCGAACTGGCGTCTTCCGCGCTCGTATCTCATCCGGCCGCAACTTCTTCGGGCCGGATGGAACCACAGTCGGCAGCCTGACCCCGGCGGGCGAGCACCCGCTGTGGCAGAAGCGCGCCGCGCGCCATATGACCGGCGGCACACCCACAGACGGGTACGACCTGCCAGGCGTGCCATGGGTGATGTACTTCTCCGGTAACGGCGCGGCGCTGCACGGGACCTACTGGCACAATGACTATGGCACCCCCAAGTCCGCCGGTTGCATCAACCTGCGACCTGAAGATGCCAAGTGGCTCTTCCGCTGGACTGTGCCCGAAGTCCCGTACGCGCCGGGGTATATCACGGTGGTATGGCCGGGCGGCACGAAGGTCATCATCCAAGACTAACAGCGAAAGGAGGTGAAACCCAATGGCAAAAGATCCCGTGTGCGGCATGGACGTGGACGAGAAAACGGCCGCCGGAAAATCGGAGTACAAGGGTCAGACGTATTACTTCTGCTCGACGGGCTGCAAGAAGTCGTTCGACAGAGAGCCCGAGAAGTACGCCGGCAAGGCGGATGAGCACAGCGGCCCGCATCATTAGACCGCGCTGGCGTGGAGGGGCAGCCGACCCGGTGTTGGCTGCCCCATCCGCATTTGGCAAGGCTGGCCAGTGTTCGCGCCACAAGGAGGCGCCCATGCTTTCCCGACGCTCCATGGCCGTCGCAATGTTTTTCGGTGGTGTAATCGTCGCATGCAGCGCACAGCCTTCTGCCGCCCCGTCCGAGAGCGTCGGCGCGCCGGTGAGGGTGGCAGGCGGCACATACACCAACGTCACGCCCGATCAGCTGGCAGGGATGCTGAAGAGTGGGGATTTTCTGTTCGTCAACACCCACATCCCTTACGAGGGCGAGATCGAACAGACTGACGCCTTCATTGCATTTGCAGAAAGCGGTCCACAGCGCGTCGGCGACTACCCGGCGGACAAGGACGCCCAGGTCGTCCTCTACTGCCGCAGCGGGCGCATGTCGGCCATCGTCGCCGAAGAATTGGTGAAGGCCGGTTACACTGACGTGTGGAATCTTGAGGGCGGGATGATCGCCTGGGAGCAGGCAGGCCATGAAGTGCTGAGCAAGTAAGACCATGACCCTGATGTCAATTCTCTGGGCCATCGCCTTCGGCATCTGCCCACAGCGGCCCAGCCATAGCCTGTTTCTCGGCGGCCAGCAAATGCCCATTGAAGCGCGCATGGCTGGAATGTTCGGGGGATTCGTGATTGGTGCCGCCTACTTCGTGGCGATTGGGCGTGGACGGGCGTGGCGGATGCCGGGTGGCGGGATGACCATCGTTCTCGTCGTTTTCGTCGCCTTGCTGGGGATAGACGGCGCGAACGCGTTCTTGTACGATCTGCGCCTGCCACACCTGTACCCACCCAACCTGTATCTGCGCCTCGGCACCGGTCTCCTCACCGGCCTGGCTATCGCCGGATTCGTGATTCCGGCGTTCAACTCAACTGTCTGGCAGGCCGGCCTGGAGGCGAGTCCGCTGGCGAATGGCCGCGATTTGTTGGTTGGCCTCGGGCTAGAGGCCGTCTATTTCGTGGCGGCGATTTCGGGGGCGGGCATTCTGTTGTATCCGGTCGCGCTCATTGCGGTTCTAGGGGTGCCACTACTGCTAGGGATGCTCGGCGCTGTGATCGTCGCCAGCGTTTTGGGCCGAAGCAACCGCGCCGCGCGCTTGGCCGATGTGCTTCTCCCGGCCCTGGGCGGGCTGGCGCTGGCGGTGATCATGCTGGGGACGCTCAGCGCTGTGCGTTTTGCCCTGTTTGGCCCTGGCCCGCTCGACCTGCCTCTCTGATTGGGGACGTAGACCTTGGGCATCGCCCGGCATTCTCTATTTTCCACCCTTACTTTGCCTGAAAATCTTACATCTGATAAAATGCAGGCCATCCGATTATGCTAGGTTAGGGCCGCTCAATGTCCATCACCACCACCCACTCCTCTCGGGAACGATCTTTGGCCGTCATCGCCAACCGCGCCGTATACTGGTTGAGCCAGCACTGGCTGCTCGTCATCAGCTTGATCTTCGCCGTCTACGTCGGCCTGCCCTGGCTCGCGCCGATCTTCATGAAACTCGGCTGGACGGGGGCCGGCAACTTCATCTACCTGGTCTATTCGACGCAGTGCCATCAACTCCCGCAACGCTCCTTCTTCCTGTTCGGCCCCAAGGCCACATATTCACTGGCCGAAATCCAGGCCGCCTGGGCGAACACCAGCAATCCCGTCATCCTGCGGCAGTTCATCGGCAATGAAGCCCTGGGCTGGAAAGTGGCCTGGTCCGACCGAATGGTCTCCATGTACACCGCCATCTTGCCGGTCGGTTTGGTCTTCAGGCTGCTCCGCGGGCGGCTGAAGCCCTTATCCCTGTGGAGTTTCGCGGCCTTCATCCTGCCGATGGTGATTGACGGCGGCACCCATATGCTGAGCGATCTGGGCGGGATCGGCAACGGCTTTCGCGACAGCAATGCCTGGCTGGCGGCGCTCACCGGCGACGTCTTCCCCGCTGCCTTCTACGCCGGGGATGCGCTCGGCTCGTTCAACTCATGGATGCGGTTGGTCACCGGAATCCTGTTTGCCATCGGCTGTGTCTGGCTGGCGTATCCCCACGTGGAACGGGCACTGGACGATGCCGCGGCCGAGGTTGAGGGCAAATTCATACGAGCCGGACTGGCGTTGTGACCACGCGCACTCGATGAAGCGACCCGGCTTGTTGGCCCTGTTGGGCCTGCTGCTTGGCGTTGGAGCCGCCACAGCGGTATTCTGGCGCACGCCGGCGACCGGGCGGCCGGTGGTCATTAACGACACCGCCGTGCCACCCGTGCCCACGCTCGACCCCGCGCAAATCGCGCGCGGTGCGACGCTCTACGCGCAAGATTGCGCCAGTTGTCACGGCGCTAAACTGGAAGGCCAGCCCAGCTGGAAAGAGCGCCTGCCGGATGGTTCGTTGCCCGCACCGCCCCACGACGACTCCGGCCACACGTGGCACCACTCGGATGGCGTGCTGCGGGATATCATTGCCCGCGGCGGGCAGGCGGTGTATGGGAGCGTTGGTTCCCCAGCCAGCATGCCGGCCTTTGGCGGCACGTTGAACGAAGCAGATACGGCGGCCATCCTGGAGTTTCTTAAAAGCCGGTGGGGCAGAGACCAACGGGAGAACCAGTGGTGGATGACGGCGACAGGCAGATGAGGCATGACCAATAGAACCAGGGAGAACAACCGCATGCCACCCGCCGAGCAGCCCATTCGCGTCCTCCTCGCCGACGACCACGCCGTTGTCCGGCAGGGGATTCGCCAGTTCCTGGAAACTTCGGACAGCATCGCGGTGATCGCCGAGGCGTCGGATGGGCTGGAAGCCATGCAGTTGATCCGCGAGCACCAGCCAGAGGTGGCCGTGCTGGATATCCAGATGCCGGGGCAGTCGGGCATTGACGTCACCCGCGCCATCCGCGCCGAACGCCTGCCGGTCGGCGTGCTCATCCTGACCGCGTTCGACGACCCGCCCTACGTCAAAGCCGCGCTGCAAGCTGGGGCCAACGGCTACGTGCTCAAGACCGCCGAAGCGGCCGAGATCGTTAAGGCCGTTCAGTCTGTCTGTGAGGGCCAGTCGGTGCTTGACCACGTCGTGGCGCGTCGGCTGATGGAGCAATGGGTGACGCCGCAGGCGGAGGCCCACATCGAGTCGCTGACCGAACGCGAGCTGGAGGTGCTACGCCTCACCGCCAGGGGCTTCACCAATAAGGCCATCGGGGCAGAACTGTCCATCAGCGACCGCACGGTGCAAGGCCACCTCGCCAAAATCTACAACAAGCTCGCCGCCGCGAGCCGTACCGAGGCCGTGATGCGGGCCGTGGCCCTAGGCTGGATCGCGCCCCAGCTTGGGGCGCTGCCGGGCGAAGCGGAGTAAGCGTCACGCCGGACCATGTCGCGTCCATCAACTATTCGCCGCCTGCTTGCCTCCCTGCACTGGCAGGGGCTCACGCCACAACTGTTTCTCTTCATCGTCCTGCCAGTCACGGCCCTGCTGGTGGCGATTGCCTTTGGCAGCCTGACCCTGCACGGACGCGCGATGCGTGATTTGGTGGGCGCACGCGATGAGCGCGCCGCCCGCGCGGCCGCCGCCGCACTCGCCGAGGGACTCAATCACCGCCGCGCCGCCATCCGAGGCCTGGCCATCCAAACCGCAAGCGCGACGGGAATCAACAGCGTGCTGGCCGAGTACGCTTATCTCCTGGCAGACTTTGATGGCGGCCTGGCGCTGTTCACGCCCGGGGGAGACCTGCTGGCTGCGTCCAATCCGCCCAGCGCGTGGTCGGCGCGCCCGCTCGCCGAACTTCTGTCACAGACCATCGCCCAAAGCGAACCCCGGTTTTCGGCCGTCTTTGCCGACCCGGCCAGTGGTGAGATGATGCTCATGGTGGCGGCAGTTGCGCCGGTTGACTCATCCGTAACTCTGGCGCCCATCGCGGTTGGGGCCTTCTCGCCTACCCACCTGGCGCGTCAAACGCTTGGCCCCGAGCCGGCGCCCGATGAACTGCCTTTCATTCTGCTGGTAGATAGCCAAGGTCAAGTGGTCCATCAACAGGGTCTGCCCCCGCCGGAAACCAACCTCGGGGAGCATCCGGGCGTAGACGAAGCCCTGCGCGGTGAGGGCGGCGCGATGTATCGTACCGTCGCGGGGAGCGGACACGTCATCGCCTTCAGCCCGGTAGCGCCCCTGGGTTGGGCGCTGGTGATCGAAGAACCCTGGGAAGCGGTGGATAACCCGCTCCTCCGCCAGACACTGGTTGCGCCGCTGGTCCTGGTGCCAGCGTTGATGGTCGCGCTGATCGCGCTGGGTTTCGGCATCCGGCAAATCATTCAACCCCTGCGCAGGCTGGAGCATCAGGCCAGGCAACTGGCCTGGGGGCAGTTTGAAGCGATTGAGGCGCCAGTCGGCGGCATTGCCGAAATCCGCCACTTGCAGGCCGAGCTCGCCCACATGGCCCAGAAGGTCAAAGCAGCCCAAACGAACCTGCGCGACTACGCCGGCGCGATTACGGCCGGACAGGAGGACGAGCGCCGCCGCCTCGCCCGCGAGTTGCACGATGGCGCCGTGCAATCGCTGGTGGCCCTGAACCAGCGCGCCCAACTGGCCCAACTGGCCCTGAAGGACGCCCCGCCCGAGGTTCGCGAACGGCTGGCCGATATGCGCCGGATGACGACGGCGCTGATTGACGAAGTGCGCCGGGTGGTGCGCGCGCTGCGCCCGAACTACCTGGAAGACCTGGGCCTGTTGCCCGCCCTGGAGATGCTGACGCGGGACCTGCAAACCGCCAGCGGCCTGCAGGCGACGTTTACGACGCTCGGCCAGCCGCGCCGCCTGTCGCCCGGCCAGGAGATCGCCATCTTCCGCATCGTGCAGGAAGCGTTGACCAACACGGCCCGCTACGCCTCCGCGCAGTCAGCGAAGGTGTCGATCATCTTCAACGGGCAGAAGGTGGTCGTCCGCGTGCAGGATGATGGCAAGGGGTTTATTGCGCCGGAACGGGTCAGCGACCTGGTCGCCTCCGGTCACTATGGGCTGATGGGGATGCAGGAACGCGCGGAACTCATCGGCGCGCGCCTGGCCGTTCAGTCCGCGCCCGGCGCGGGCACCAGCATTGAAATGCAATTGCCGACCACGTAGGGGCAAGCCTCGGACTCGCCCCGAGCCACCCCAAGCCGCCCAACCCTCCTGGCCGCCCGGAGGGTTTTTGTTTTCCTCCACTGCGGGCATAGGCTATTTGGCGTGCAACAGAACCCGCCAATCGGCGCTAGGCCACTCGCTGCACACCCGATACACTTCCCACAGGTGAACGTGATGAACGAAAGCATCTCTTTCGACTGCGAGGGTGAAACCGTGGCCCAGGCCGCGACGGCCACCTTTGCCCGGCATGGCCTGTACGTGATTCGCAGTTTCGACTTGCGCTCCGCCCTGGCGGGGCAGCCCGGCTGTGAATGCCCGCAGCATGGCACGGCTGAGTGCAACTGCCAGTACGCCGTGCTGCTCGTCTACGGCGCTGCCGGCACCCCGGCCGCGCTCACCCTCCACAGTCACGATAGCCATACCTATGCGCAGATCGTCCGCGACTCCGCCACGACCCCTGACCCGCGCCTGGCGGAGCAGATCATGACCGCCCTCGTCGAAGTGGCGTTTACGCTCCACACGACGCTGGTGCCCCCCAGGGAAATTACCGCCAAGGCCGGGTGAGGCGTCCCCCGGCCAGAAAGGAAGCCCCCATGACCGTGAATGTGAAATCCCTGAGCCTGCCCGTGCAGGGCATGACCTGTGCTTCGTGCGTGTCGCACGTCGAGCGGGCGCTCAAGGAATTGCCCGGCATTGAAGGTGTCGCCGTCAACCTGGCCACGAACAAAGCCAGTCTGACCTACGACCCCAGCCGCGTCACGCTGGGCGAGATGGCGCGGGCCGTGGACGGGGTGGGCTATGCCGTGCCCACGACGGAGCTGACGCTGGAGGTGCGCGGGATGACGTGCGCCGCGTGTGTCGCGCAGGTCGAGGGCGCGCTCAGCCAACTCGAAGGCGCGACTGGCGCCGTGGTCAATCTCGGCCTCGGCACGGCGCGCGTGACCTACATCCCCGGCGTGGTGACCGCCAGCCAGATGAAACGCGCCGTGCGCGACGTCGGCTACGAAGCGGAGGAACGCAGCGCCGGCGCGGACGCCCTCGATCGCGAGCGGCAGGCGCGCGAGGCAGAGATCAAGCGGCAGGGATGGAACCTACTCATCGCTGGCAGCATCGGGCTGATCGTGATGATCGGCACCTTCTACGACATGCTCGGCCCGCTCAAGGCGTTTGTGCCGGAATGGCTGTCGTACAAGTGGGTCATCGGCCTGCTCACCACGCCCATCGTCCTGGGTCCGGGCCGGCAGTTCTTCACCAACTCGTGGCGCGGCCTGAGGCACGGCGTTACCGACATGAACCTGCTGTACGCCACCGGCATCGGCGCGGCCTACGGCATCGCCGTCATCAACACCCTGTTTCCGAAGGCCGGCTTCGGCGGCGAGGGGGCGACCTTCTTCGAGAGCGCTGCGCTGCTCACCGCCTTTATCATCCTCGGCCGGTGGTTGGAAGCCCTCACGCGCGGGCGCACGTCCGAAGCCATCCGCAAGTTGATGAAGCTCCAGCCCAAGATCGCCCGCGTCGTCCGGGACGGCCAGGAGGTCCAGGTCCCGGCCGACGAAGTGGAGGTCGGCGACCTGATCCTGGTGCGCCCGGGTGAAGGCGTTCCCGTGGACGGCACGGTGACCGACGGCTATTCGGCGGTGGACGAGTCCATGCTCACCGGGGAAAGCCTGCCGGTCGAAAAGGAGGCGGGCGACAACGTCATCGGCGGCACGCTCAACAAGACCGGCGCGTTCAAGTTCACGGCCGCCCGGGTTGGCAAAGACACTGCCTTGGCGCAAATCATCCAGCTCGTCGAAAACGCGCAGGCCAGCAAGGCCCCGATCCAGAAACTGGCCGACTGGGTGGCCGGGCACTTCATCCTGGGCGTCCACATGCTGGCCGTGGCCGTCTTCATCTTCTGGTTCTTCTTCGGCTACCAGATGTTCTTCGACCCCAACTCCAGTTTCATCCTGTCGCCCTACAGGCTGGGCGAGATTGGCGTGTTCGGCTTTTCGCTGCTGCTCTCGGTCACGGTGCTGGTGATCTCCTGCCCGTGCGCGGTCGGGCTGGCGACGCCGAGTGCGATGATGGCCGGGACGGGCAAGGCCGCCGAGCACGGCGTGCTCTTCAAAAGCGCGGAAGCCATCGAAAACGCCAGCAAGCTGCAGACGATTGTGTTCGATAAGACCGGCACGCTGACGAAAGGCGAACCTTCCGTCACGGATGTGGTGGCGAGCGGCCAATGGGCCTGGGCGCCCGAAAACCAGGCGTACGCCCGGGAGGGGAGCGACGATCAGTTGTTGCGCCTGGGTGCCATCACTGAGAAGAATAGTGAGCACCCGCTGGGCGAAGCGATTGTGCGCGGCGCGGTAGAACGCGGCCTGGTCCTGGCCGACCCCGAGTCGTTCAACTCGATCCCCGGTCACGGCGTCGAGGCCGATGTGGAGGGCCAGCCAGTTCTGCTGGGTAATCGCAAGTTGATGCGCGAACGCGGGGTGGACTTCGGCAGCCTTATGTCCCAGGCCGAACGGCTCGAAAGTGAAGGCAAGACGGTGATGTTTGTGGCCGTGAGCGGGCAAGCAGCCGGACTGATTGCCGTCGCCGACACGTTGAAGGAATACTCGGCGGAGGCGATCAGGCGCCTGCACAAACTGGGCATTGAAGTGGCGATGATCACCGGCGACAACCGCCGTACGGCCGAGGCCATCGCCCGGCAGGTGGGCATTGATCGGGTGCTGGCGGAGGTGCTGCCGCAGGACAAGGCCATCGAGGTGGAGAAGCTGCAGGCCCTGGGCAAGAAAGTGGCCATGGTGGGCGATGGGGTCAACGACGCCCCGGCGCTAGCGCAGGCCGACGTGGGCATGGCGATTGGGTCAGGGACCGACGTGGCCAAGGAGACCGGCGACGTGATCCTGATCAAGGATGACATTCGCGACGTGGTCGTGGCGCTCGAAGTGGCCAAGGCCACCATGCGCAAGGTTAAGCAGAACCTGTTCTGGGCCTTTATCTACAACGTGCTGGGCATCCCGCTTGGGGCGGGGCTGTTATACCCGTTCGTCTCGGTGATCATCAGCCCGGAACTGGCGGGGCTGTTGATGGCAATCAGCTCGGTGACGGTGACGCTCAACACCTTGCTGCTCAAGCGGTTCAAGCCCTCCATCCGGCGCGAGGACAAACCGCAGCGCGGCATCGGCACGGCGAGCGCACAACTCGCTCCCGCCAGCGGCGACTGAGGCGCTCAGTACGGAGGTATCGATGGAACACGAACAGATCAAGAAGGCTGTCGCACGGCGGAGTGCCCTTATCTACCTGCCGATTGCCATCGGCGCGGCACTGTTGTTCTGGCTGGCCGCCAGCCTGGTGGGCGGCTATCCGATGGTCGCCAGGATCGGCGGGGCGGTGTGGGTGGGGAGCCTCAGCTTGATCGTCTCCATGCCTATCGTGACTTCGCGCGTCAAAGGCCGAGTGAAAGCACCCTAAGGCAGATCCGAGGCCCGCCTGATAGACAGGAGAGCGAGATGTTTAAGCGACTTGGGTTCCACTCAGACGAGATGGCGCTGGCCCTAACCCTTTGGCTGTGCAGTCTGCCGCTGGCGGCCATCCTCGTGGTCCCATTTTTTGGGCTGAAAGTCGCCGGCCTGGTCGCGCTGGTGCTGCTCATCGTAGCGATGGCGATCTGTTGGGGCGCTTGCGGCTGGAAGACGCTCAACAGCAAATGAAGTCCGGTATTAAGTTTCAGGTTGCAGTCAGGAGGCATTTGTGGATATTGGCACGCTGGTCCTCATTGGCATCGGGCTCGTCGCAGTTGTGGTCATCCTGCTCGGGCTTGACCTGATCTTCGCAGGTGGGGCCATGACAATGGGAACCATGTACGGCATGGCTATGATGGCGAGCAATCCGATCGGGCAGGCGATCCTACTGGTGCTATTGGCCATTTTAGGCGTGTTGGTCTACGCCGTATTCTTTCGTTGAAAGGAGGTGATAGGCGATGGCAAGAGACGGCGT
>CAYUYN010000036.1:0-7929 GCA_964449185.1 uncultured Anaerolineales bacterium
GCAAGCCCGCGCGTGGCAGCGCGCGTGGCAGCGTGCCCGCCGGCCCGGCCGTCAGCCCGGACCTGATGCTGTTTGCGCTGATCATCCTGCTGGCCGGGCTGCGCACCTGGGCGCAGTCCATCACCACCACCTTTGCGCCCAAGTTCTTTCAAGACCAGGGCGTGTCGCCTACGGTCTATGGCGCCATCGTGGCGGTGTTTATGGGCTCGTCGGCCATCGGCGGCGTGCTCGGCGCCATGCTGGCCGACCGCTGGGGCCGGCGGCGCACCATCACCCTGGCCCTCGGTCTGAGCATCCTGCCCTTTTACCTGTTCCCGCAGGTGGAAGGGGTGTGGATCTACGTGCTGGTGGGGTTGGCCGGGCTGTTCAACGGCGCGCCGCACAGCGTCTTCATTACCCTCGCGCAGCGCGCCCTGCCCGGCCGGGCCGCCTTTGCCTCGGGCCTCACCCTGGGGCTGATGTTTGCCTTTGGCGCCATCGGCGCCTACCTCGGCGGCATCGTGGGCGACCGCATCGGCCTGCAGCGAGTGCTCCAGGGCAACGCCGCGATCGCGGTGGTGACCACCCTGGTCAGCCTGGCCATGCGGACCGAGGCCAAGCGGCCCGAGACCGTGGCCGCCGCTGGATAGGAAACAGAATGCGGGTTCGACTGGGGCGTGCTGCGCGCGGCCCGGTCGATCACCACCTAGCCTCTCCTCGCAGAGGCAAACGCCCGTGCGAACCGCTCTTGTTGGGTAATGCGGGGCGGAAGTCTAAATGACTGCGCGGCGTGTCAGCTCCAGCTTGAGCCGCATCTTCACGTCGTTGTCCACAAACAGCGAGCCGTGGAACTGCTGCACCGGGTGGATTTCGACCTTGTCGAGGATGGCGCTGGACTCGGGGATGGTGCTGTCGCCGCCAGGCTCCAGGGCGTAAGACCAATTGCCCCACCCCGCCCCGATGCGCTGGAGGTTCAGGCGCAGAATTGTTTTCATGCCGTAGCCGAAGACGCACAGGGTCGAGACGCTGGAGTGCAGGCCCAGCTCGAGCCGAAAGTCGCGCGCCTGGCGCAGCAGCGGGATTTGCGCCTCGGTGAGCCAACTGTCCTCGTTCAGCAGGTCCACCGGCTGCCCGTTCTGGTCGAGGGCGCAGGGATAGGTGGGCAGGATCTGATAGCTGGTGAGAAAGGTGGCCATGACCTCGCGCAGCCGGTCGCCGAGCATGCCAAACGGCAGCAGGTTGGGGCCAAGCACCAGCCCGGCCGCCGCTTTGGGCACGCCGTGGTGCGGGCCGCCCATGAGGATCAGGCGCTCCACGCGGCGCTTGCCGCCCAACTTCTCCACATAGTAGCGGCTCACCAGGGTGCCCAGGCTGTGGGCCATCAGGGTAATGGGCGTCTTGACCGGCCAGGCCTCAATCGCCTCGGCCAGCTTCCGCGCCGACAACCGCACGTCCTGGCGCCAGTCATAGGCAAACTCCAGCAGGTCCGCGCCGCGCTCGTAGCCCAGGTCTTCGACCAGATAGTCGCCCAGCCGGCTGTACTGCTCCATCTTGATGAGGTTGGGGACGATGACCACCTCATCCAAGATGCCGCGCGGCTCCAGGGGCACGCCGCTGTCGGGGCGCAGGATCTCGGGGTTGGTAAACAGGTATTTGACGTTGGGCCAGACGCGCTCGCGGCCCAGCCACATCTCCGAGCCCATGAAGCCGGGGACGAACACCACTGGCCGGCGCGGCAGGCCCGCCAGGCCGGGCAAAGGCCCGTCGGTCATGGTGAGCTCGATGGGCGCGAAGCCGGCCTTGAAGAAGATCTGCACGCGGCCAATCTGAAAGCCATCGCCCGTCCGGAGGGTGTGCGCCTCCACGCGCTCGCCGCCCAGCCAGACGCCGTTGGTGCTGTCCAGGTCGCGCAGGAGGAACTGGTCGCCGCGGCGCTCGATGACGGCATGGCGGCGCGAGACGCGGTCGAAGTCGAGCACCAGGTCGTTGCTGTCGTGGCGGCCAATCGACAACGCGTCACCGTCCAGCGGCAGCTCCCAGGTCTTGTCGGGGGTTTTGACCACCAGGCGCGGCAGGCTGGTGTCGTTGAGCGAGACCGACAGCGTCATCTGGTGGAGGGTGGCCTCCAGCTCGGCCGGGGTGTTGATCATGGTCATTTCCGGCTCAAGGCTGGCGGCGCTGCTCTCGTAGCGCAGTTGGCTGGCGCCCAGGGTGACGATATCGCCGGGGGCCAGCAGGGCGGTGGTCACGCGCGCGCCATTGAGGCGGGTGCCGTTGCCCGAGCCGAGGTCCACCAGCGTGCAGCCGTTGGGGCCGCAGTCCAGGCGGGCGTGGCCGCGCGAGACGCGGGCGTCGGGCAGGACAATGTCGTTGGTCATGGCCCGGCCGAGGGTGACGCTGGGCTTGCCCAAGCCAAACTCCTGCTGTTGGCCGCCGGGGAGTGTGAGGATCAGCTTGCCGTAGGAGGGCGTCATGCGGTGATTATACCAAGGGGGGGCGGGGGAGCGGGGGGGGGCGGGGGAGCGGGGGGAGCGGAGGTGAGTAAGGTGAGTACAGAAACAAACTTTTCGGATTTTTGCATTTGTTCCATTAAGACGGTGCGGACTGGGCATCCGGACGAGCTGGCCTGGGCCGAACCCGTCGGGGCGTAGCGGCTGTAGCGGCTGTAGCGGCACTTTACAAACTCGTCTTCAATGCGCGCGGCCAAGACATAATCCGGCTGGGCCACAACAGCGACAACGAAGAAACTTTCCGCGTGGGCGGGAGGGCGCTGGCGTGTCTCGGTTGGTAAGGTGCGGCCGGCAGACCTAACCCCCCGGCCCGCTGCGCGTCCCTGGCAGGAAAGGGGATGCCTCCTGGCCACGAGCCGTTGCGACAGAACTTGACGGCTTGTACTTAGGCTGAGCATAGGCAAGAATTGTTGCAGCAGCAAGAGGCAATCGCAAAGCCGCCGGGTGGCGAGGGCTGCGGGACTGGGTGACAGACCGTGGCGCAATGATTAAAGTAGGCCATGCGTGCCCGTCAGCGGGCTGCCGAACCCGTCCGTCAGGTAGCCTTCGAAGCCGACCTTGGTGGGCACGGCCACCGTGCGCAGCGGCGCCGAGAAGACCGAGACGACGTTGGTGACCGAGAAGACCAGCGAGAAGGCGAAGAGGACGAGGCTGGCGAGGAAGAGGCGGCGACACGCATTTCGCGCTCCAGCGGTAGATACAACGCCAAACTTCCCGGCCTGTCGGGATGCCGCCCTCATGACACGGGAACGCCTCACTTGATAGGCTGTGGGCATTGACTGAATGCATGAAATCTCCCGTCACCACAATACCCTTTTCGGAGGCACGATGCGCGTACTCGTCGCAGGAGCAGGCGGATTTATCGGCAGCCACGTTGCCGAATCAGCAGCCGCGGCCGGTCATTCGGTGCGGGGGGTTGTTCTGCCGGGAGAGGACACCTCCCTACTGCAGACGTGGGGCGTAGAAATCATCGTGGGTGACCTGGTCGATCCCGAGGTCGCCGCCCGCGCCGTGGCCGGCTGTGAAGTCATTTACAACGCGGTAGGCAACGTCGATATCTATGCTTCCCGCGACATGCTCTACCGGGCGAACGTCTGGACCACCGAAAGCCTGCTCAAGGCGGCCACCGCGGCCGGGGTGCGGCGCATGGTGTTTGCCTCTTCCTACCTGGTGTCTCTCGGAGGCTCCTTCCACTACTGGAAAGGCGGTGTCATTGCCGAGCAGATGCCGTCCACGCCGAGGTTCTGGCGGTGGGATTATTACGCGGAGACCAAGGTCGCCGTGGAGCGGGCCGTGCTGCAGGCCCACGACGAGGGGTTGTTGGAGGTGGTGCCGCTGCGCATCGGGTGGGTCTATGGGTCCAGGAACCGGGTGAGTTTTCCGGTGCTGGTGAAAATGCTACGGCGTGGGCAGTTGGTGATCATCGGGAACGGGCGCAACCGGCTGGGGCTGGTGCACGTGACCGATGTGGCCCGGGCGTTCCTGCTGGCGGGTAGTGACCAGGTAGCGGCGGGCCGCCCCTACGTGATCGAGGGGGTCGCCGGCCAGCCGGCGGTGACCCAGGCCGACTATCTGAACGCCATCGCCGATTTGGTCGGAGCGCCACGTCCCCGCCGGCGAGTACCCTTCGGCGCCGCTCTCGCCTTGGGAACGGCATTGGAGACCACCTGGCATCTTCTCGGTAAAGAGGGCCAGCCCGCGCTCAGCAGCTTTATCGTTCACCTGCTCGGCCGTGACCAGCACTTCGACACCTCTCGCGCCAAGCACGACCTGAACTGGACACCACAGGTCGGATTTGGAGCGGGCATGCTTGAGATACTGGCCTGATACCAGTAGGAGCCTTCAAATTGGCTGACCCCGGAGGCGGTCGCGCGATGAACAAGATCACCACCCGCAATGTATCCGTCAACGTGGCCAAGGTTGTCACCCTCCTCTGCCTGTTGAGTCTCCCCTTCTTTTTTGAAGTCCATGCGCGCCAGGCGGTGTATCTGGCGATGCACGTGAGCTACTGCGTTTGGTATCTCCTGAAGCAAGTCATCCTGCGGGAGGCCGTGTTTCGGGAGCGCGACAGTGCCCCGGAGTTCGTCATGGTCGTGGCCGTCGTCGGCGTGGTTTATGCCCTCCCGGGCTGGTTGGCCTTTCGAAATCCAACGCCGGTCACGAATCTCGAACTCGCAGCCAGCGTGGCGCTGTTTTTCTTCGGTTCCGTGATTAACTCCGGCGCCGATATCCAGAAAATCACGGCGTTGCGCTTGCGCCCGGGACTGATCACGGACGGTTTCTGGGCGCTCTCGCGCAATATCAATTACTTCGGCGACCTGATGCGCTACAGCGCGTTCGCCCTTCTGTCGGGATCGGCGTGGTCGTGGTTGGTCGTGTTGGTTGTACTGGGCAACAATGTGGATCGCATGCGGAAGAAGGCCCAGTCTCTTTCTCGCTATCCAGAATATGCCGCTTACCGGCGTAACGTTCCGGCCCTGCTGCCGCTGGGAGGAACGCATAGCACAGGGAGAACTCGATGATCATCAAATGGGAAATCACGGTGGATGTTCCGGTAGAAGAGGCGTTCGCCTACTACCTCGATGAAGCCAGCCTGCCGAAGTGGGCCTGCGGCGGCGGGATGTTGGAATTCACGCCGCTGAGCCCACCGCCTAAGCGCGTAGGCTCTCGCTATCGTATGGTCTACCGCTCGCTCGGCGTGACGTTTCGCAGCATCACCGAACTCACCGCCCTGGAGCCGAACCGTCTGTCCACGAAGAAGCAGGTCAGTGGCGACTACAAGGACTGGCGCTATGAGATGCATTTCGCGCCGGCCGGCCCAGGCAAGACACACATGCAAATGCGGAGTGAGGCCGTGATGCCCTGGGGGCCCTTGGGCGTCCTTGCCGGTTGGCTGGGTCGGCCTCTCATTCAGCGCGACCGCCAGGCGGCGCTGGGGCGTTTCAAAGCCCAGGTTGAGGAGCGCGTGCGCCAGGCGAGCAGGGAAACCCAGAAAATCCCTGCAAAGGCAAGCTGACCAAGACCCGGCACACCGGGACTCAGTTGACGCCATGTATGACTACGTGATTATCGGTGCGGGTTCCGCCGGTTGTGTGCTCGCCAACCGCCTGACCGAAGATCCCACGATTACAGTGCTCCTGCTTGAAGCCGGTGGGCCGGACAAACAGAAAGAGTTCCATATTCCCGCTGCTTTCAGCACACTCTTCAAGAGCCAGCACGATTGGGCCTATTACACGGAAGAACAATCTCACCTGAATCACCGTAAACTGTACTGGCCGCGTGGAAAGGTGCTGGGCGGGTCAAGCTCGATCAACATCATGATCTATACCCGCGGCAACCGCCGTGACTATGATCATTGGCACGACCTGGGTAATGAGGGATGGAGCTTCGCGGAAGTGCTCCCGTACTTCAAAAAAGCGGAAAACCAGGAGCGCGGTACTTCTGAACATCACGGCGTAGGCGGCCCTCTCAACGTGGCAGACCTTCGATACATTAACCCGCTGTCCCGCGTCTTTGTGGAGGCAGGTGTCGAGATCGGCCTTTCCCGCAATGTAGATTTCAATGGACCAGAGCAGGCGGGGGTGGGATTTTATCAAGTGACCCAGAAGCGGGGGCAGCGCCACAGTGCGGCGGGTGCCTACTTGAGGCCTGTTTTGAATCGGACCAATCTCACCGTTCTCAGTCACGCTCATGTGACCCGGTTGATCGTCGAGAAGACGCGATTGATCGGGGTTGCGTACGTTCAGGATGGCCAACCCCAGCAAGCCAATGTAAATAGAGAAGTGATTCTGTGTGGCGGGGCGATCAACTCCCCGCAGCTGCTGATGCTTTCCGGGATCGGGCCTGCGGATCACCTGGATGCGTTGGGCATTCCTGTGGCGGTGAATCTGCCGGGCGTAGGACAAAATTTGCAGGACCATCTGGCGATAGGTGTTGTCTATGATTGTACTCAACCGATAAGCCTGGCTAGTGCGGGGACCGTTGGGGATATATTGAGCTATTTGCTTTTCAAAAAGGGACCGCTCACCTCCAATGTGGCTGAGGCCGGTGCCTTCATAAAGACCCAGTCCGATCTGCTTGCTCCTGACTTGCAATTGGGTTTCGTTCCCGTCTACTTTCTGGATCATGGCTTCACACGCCTCCAAGGTCATGGGTTCTCATTGGGGGTAGCCCTGCTTAGGCCACAGAGCAGCGGGCACATCAGCCTGCGCTCAGGTGACCCTTTCGAGCCACCCGCAATTCAGCCGCATTATCTTGGCTGCGAAGCCGATGGGCAGGCCCTTATCGAGGGCATGAAAATTTGCCGCCGGTTGGTCCAAGCGAAATCATTCGATCCCTTCCGTGGCGCAGAGCGATATCCTGGCGCTCAGGCGCAAAGTGAGGAGGCCCTTTCTGAATACATCCGCAGTCTCAGCCAAACGGTCTATCACCCTGTCGGCACCTGTAAGATGGGCCACGATGCGATGGCCGTCGTAGATGCCCGATTGCGGGTGCGCGGAGTCGCAGGGCTACGAGTCGCCGATGCCTCCATCATGCCCGCTATCGTTGGGGGAAACACGAATGCCCCGACGATCATGATTGCCGAGAAGGCCGCTGACCTGATCAAGTCCGACGCCTGATCTATTGCCCCTAGGCAGCCCCCGCGTAAACGCCCCACGATCTAACAAAAGATTACCGATCCACAAAATTCCCGACCAGTCGGGACACGGCACCCATGACAGGGGAAAGCCTCGCGTGCTAGGCTGTGCGCATTCACTGAAGACGAGAACGCTACGTCTCGCCGCCATATTGCAAAAGGAGATCGCTGTGTTGATGATTTGGGATGCATCCAACTTTCGCCGGACGCTGGCGGGGCTTTGAATGATTGTGTCGCCGCTTCTATTGGTAATCGCGTTTGGCGTCGGTCCGACGGACCCGCCGACGGCCGGCACTCTTACTCCCGTAGCTGCGAATCGAACTGGCATGATCGTTCAGTCTGCCGTGTTCCTGCTCTCAACGATCCTGCTCGTGCCCGCGCTGTTCGGCCTCGTGCATCTGCTGAGCCATCGCGGAGTCATACTTGAGCCAATGAGTCAATTCACCCGGAGGGTGTTAAGCCATGAACGCAAATGAGACGGCCAGCAAACCAAGGAAGTTCGCATTCCTCACCGTGGTCGTAACCATGTTGGGGCTGATCTTGACGGCCTGTGGCGGCCCAGATACTTCGCAGACTGTGCCAACGGGCGCAAAGCCAGGGGAGCTCACACTCGAGCCGTGCACGTTCAAGACGGATGCCGGTGAGTATGAAGCCGATTGCGGTACGCTGGTCGTGCCGGAGAACCGGGCCAAGGCCGATTCACGCTTGATCGCGTTGCCGGTCATTCGTGTCCGGGCTACTGGTAACATCCCGGCTGAACCGATTTTCTGGTTAACAGGCGGGCCGGGGCAGAGTAACATGAAG
>CAYUYN010000036.1:8029-19572 GCA_964449185.1 uncultured Anaerolineales bacterium
CCGAAGTGGTCGAAGACATGGAAGCCGCCCGCCTGGCGCTTAACTACGAGCGCGTGAACCTGCTCAGCGGGAGCTATGGCACTCGTGTCGCGCAGATTTATGCCTATCTGCACCCTGATCGCCTGTATCGCTCGGTCATGAGCAGCGCTTCCGTCCCCGGCGGCATCGTCTTTGAACCGGAGACGCTAGACGCACAACTGGAATACTATGCCCGCCTGTGTGCGCAAGATGCCGAGTGCAGCGCCCGGACCCCCGACCTGGCACAAACCATACGCCGCGTGGCCCACAACATGCCGCGCCGCTGGCTGTTCCTGCCGATTGACCCGGGCCTCGTGAAGGTGGTCACCTTTCAGTTGCTCTATAGCTGCAGCACAGCCCCCATGGTCTTCGACGCTTACCTGGCGGCCGAACAAGGGGACCCCAGCGGGCTGGCGTTGATGTCACTGCTGGGGCTTAGTCCAACGGGTGTTACCATGGGCGCCTTTTTTTCCAAGGCCTATAGCGCCGATTACGACCCGTCCCGCGACTACGCGGCCGATATGGATCCACCGGGTTCGATCCTCGGCTCGCCCTATGCGCTGGGACTTTGGAGTACCGCCTGGGCCTGGCCGGTCAGGCTCATGCCCGCCGAACTGCGCCAGGCGCACCCCTCGGATGTAGAGACGCTGATCATCAGCGGGAGCATTGACGTTGCGGCTCCGGCGGAGCGGGCCACCGAGGAGCTATTGCCCTACTTGTCGAAGGGCCAGCAGGTCATCCTGGCCGAGGCTTCGCACAATGACATGCCAGGTTTCGGCACCCAGCCTCAGGCAACCGAACGCCTGGTCACCAGCTTCTACGACACCGGCGTGGCCGACGACTCGCTGTACACCTACGCGCCGATTGACTTCCAGGTGTCATGGGGTTACCCGACGCAGGCCAAGCTCCTGCTGGGTCTGGTGTTACTGCTCATCGCCGCCGTGGTGGCGGTCATTTGGTTTGTCGTTCGGCGGATCCAGCGTCGCAAAGCCAGGCCGGCCGCCCATTGACCTCAAGGGGCATCAAAATGCCTGCAACAAGGTCAAACTGTAATCTTGTGAAAGTCGGCCGTCTGTGGGCCATCCTATCCGTTGTAGGTTTGATGGAGTCAGCGGCAGCACATGCACCGGTTGCGTCCTAACAAGAGGAGTAAAAGGAGGTCGCTATGTTGAAGATTTCGGACGCCAACAACTTCCACCGCACGCTGACAGGGCTTTGAATGATTGTGTCGCCGCTTCTATTGGTGATCGCGTTTGGCGTCGGTCCGACGGACCCGTCGACGGCCGACACTCTTACTCCCGTAGCTGCGAATCGAACTGGCATGATCGTTCAGGCTAGCGTGTTCCTGCTCTCAACGATCCTGCTCGTGCCTGCGCTGTTCGGGCTCATGCATCTGCTCAGCCATCGCCGGGTCGTGCTCGGCCGTTGGCTGGTGTCAGTGAAACTGATGTTGCAGCAGCCTGAGTTTTAGGCTCATTGAATGTGGTTCTAACCCGACCCGGTCTGGCGCGTAAGCAAATTTGATTTTGTTTGTCTCACACGGATAAGGAATTCCAAGATGGCCGCTCGAATCTGGAAAATCTCGCTCGCGCTTCTCTTGTTGCCCCTCATAACATTTTCTGCCGTGGCGCCGGCTTTGGCTGCGCCCCGGCTGGCTGGCCCGACGGATCCCGCCGAACTGGGTGCCTTCATGGATGGCCTGATGGCTGCCCAGATGGATACGAACCATATCCCCGGCGCGGTGGTCGTGGTCGTCAAGGATGGGCAGGTGTTCTTTGCCAAGGGCTATGGCTATGCTGACCTGGAAGCACGTGTCCCGGTAGACCCCGAGCACACTTTGTTCCGCCCCGGGTCCGTAGCCAAGCCGTTTGTGTGGACCGCCGTCATGCAGTTGGTCGAGCAGGGAAAGCTTTCGCTGGACGAGGACATCAATGCCTATCTGGATTTTGAAATTCCGGCCACCTATCCCGAGCCCATCACGCTCAAGCATTTGCTCTCTCACACTCCCGGCTTTGAAAACAAAGTCTGGGAAGACTTCTTCAAGCTGAATGCCGAAGATGTTCCCTCGCTGGAAACCTTTCTCAAGAAGCATCTTCCAGCGCGTGTCTTCCCGCCTGGAAAATTCAGCGCATATTCCAACTATGGCGCGGCCCTGGCGGGGTACATCGTCGAGCGTGTTTCGGGGATGCCTTTCGCGGAGTACGTGGAGAAAAACATCTTTGCACCGCTAGAGATGACTCGCGCTACTTTCCGCCAGCCACTTCCCGATGAACTGGCTCCCGATCTGTCGGGTGGCTACAACTATGTTCGCGGTGGGTATGTCCGCGGTGGATTCGAATATATCGTGCCCTACCCGCCGGGCTCGTTGAGCGCCTCTGGGCTGGATATGGCGAAGTTCATGATTGCCCATCTGCAAAACGGCTCCTACGGTGAAGCCCGAATTTTGAGAGAAGAGACTGCTCGCCAGATGCACAGCCAGCACTTTACACATGATCCACGACTGACCGGCTTTGCGCATGGATTCAGTGAGTGGGTGATCAACGACCAGTATATGATTTTTCATGGTGGTGATACCCTCCTGTTCCATGCTGGTTTGTACCTGCTCCTCGAGCACAACATCGGCCTGTATATCGCCACCAATGCGACCGGGGGCGCGGAGGTGCCTGATTGGGTCGCCCGGGCCTTCCTGGATCGCTATTACCCGCTGGATGCTCAGCCTGCACTCACCCCTACCGCCGATTTTGCCTCGCGTGCTGAGAAATACGCTGGGGAGTATTACAGTTCACGTAACAACTTCACCACTTTTGAGAAAATCGCTATATTGTTCAACCCCTCATCATCTGCCTCCGTCAGCGTGGATGAGCAGAACAATGTCGTGATGAACAAGTCCCAGTATGTGGAAGTGGAGCCCGGTTTGCTGATAAATCGCGAGCGTCCATATGACAGGCTCGTCATGAAAGAGGAAAATGGGCAGGTGTATCTATACACGCGCGGCGCGACTGTGTGGATCAAAACACCCTGGTATGGTTCGATGGGGTTGCATCTGCTCATTTTCGGCGGGAATGCGCTTTTATTTCTGGGTGTTTTGATTGGCTGGACGATTTCCTTCTTCTCTGGCTTGATTCGGCGCGAGCCACGGCCTTTAACGATCAGCCATATTCGAAATCGGCTCACCGGATTCATCAGCGCCATGCGTGCAGACCTGCCAGGTTTGCTGGCTCGGATGACGAGTGGCTTGTTCGGCCTGGTTTTCCTGACGTTCATGGTCGTTTTTGCTGCCGTCTTGTTAGATGAAAACCCGGCCTATGGCGTCCCAAATTTCATTTTCGAGTCGCCCCCCTTCCCCGACATTCTGATGAATCTTCCTGTCGTGTTGGGCGTGCTGGGGATTGCCATGCTGGTGTTTACTCTTGTCGCCTGGTGGAAGCGCTATTGGACGCTCGGGCGCCGCCTGTTCTACACCTTCCTGACCATTTCAGCCTCGGCTTTGCTCTGGGCGCTGATGTACTGGAATTTCTTGCCGTAGTTTCTGGAAAGAGAGCGTTCACATGTGGGTCATGCTCATCGTCGTCGCGGCCGCCTTGCTCGTCGTTTTCGGTCCCGGCGGCAAGATTCTCACTCTTATCAGCTCGACGCTTGGCGCTATCGCGCTCGGCTGGGTAGGCTGGCAAGTGCTGGCGATGTCGAACGAAGAGTGGGAACGCCTACCTGAGCAGGAGGATAGCCGGCTCCGGGCGATGCATTGACGGTGCTGCACCACGCCGGGAGCTGAGGTGTGACGGGCGGCATCCTGGCGCTGATCGGCGGGCTGCTTTACATCGTCGCCACGATTAGAGAGGCGCGGAAGACGACATACGGTCCTTCCGGAGCACTGCCTTCAGTCGCGTCATAACATTGTGGGTAGGTGGTTATGAGGTAGGCGGCGCGGGTTTGGTGCGCCTGCGCTGCCACCCCATACTCAATGGCCCGATAAGAAATGAAACTGATCATGTCTACACCGACTGCGACACAGCAATCCGCTCCCCACTCAGCCCTCCGGCGGCTGGTGGCCCGCCATCCGGTGGCGGCCTTCCTGGTCATGGTCTATGCCGTGACCATCGCGTTCGCCCTGCTGCGGACGCAGGGTGATCCCCAATTGCCGTTCGATCTGGCCCTTTGGGAATCGCTCGGCACCATCTTCGGGGTGGCGCTGCCGGCCTTCCTCGTGATGGCGGCCATGCACGGCCGGGCCGGCGTGCGCGACCTGGCGCGCCGGAGCCTCAGGTGGCGCGTCGGCGCCCGCTGGTACCTCTTCGCGTTGCTCGGGGTGCCCAGCGCGGCGCTCTTGTGCGCCAGCGTGATCTTTGGTCTGGCACCGCTGAACGCGCTGGTGGACAAGTGGCCGCTGCTGTTCACGGCGGTGGTGCCAGAGCTACTGCTCCGTATCGTGCTCTTCAATCTTGCCGAGGAGGTCGGCTGGATGGGGTTCTTGCAGGCGGGGCTGCAAGATAAGCACGGGCCGTTGGAGGCCAGCGTCATCGTCACGATCCCCTTTGCGCTGTGGCATCTGCCCGGTTTGATGGTCGATACCGGATTGGGCCTCACACAGCTCCCCCTCGCCCTCGGATTGCTGGGCGTTTTGGCGATAGGCCAGCTGTTCGCACGGGTCGTCATGATGTGGCTGTACAACAACACCAAGCACAGCGTGCTGCTGGTGGGGCTGTTCCACTCTAGCTTTAACGTAACGACTGGAGCGTTGGGCCGCGAATTCATCCCCGGCTGGTCCGACGGGTCTGTGCTCTTGATGGCCAGCGGCGTAGTCGCTGTGGCGGCCGTGCTCGTCGTCGTCTTCACCAAGGGCCGCCTTTCCTACAAGCCGAATCATGTATCTCAAATAGCAGATGCGCCTCTGGCCAGCGGGTGAAACTCAGAAGTAGGCCGCGCGCGTCTGATCGCCCACCGCATGACGTAGGAAAGCCATGGCACTCATGCAAATTGAACGCGCAAACGTGGGCTGGCGCACCTGGCTCCAATGGGTATTGGCCAGTGCCGTCAGCGGCGCCGTGACCATGACGGTCACCGGAGACTTGGTCAGGGCCGGCAGCGCGGACGCCGCCGTGGTCGTGGCCGTGTTCGGGTTGCTGATTGGGGTTTCGCTTGGGATCACGCAATGGCTGGTCCTACGGCGTCAGGTCCCGCGGGCCTACCGGTGGGTACTGGCAAGCGCCCTGGGCGGGATGGTGGTCGGTGTCTTGGGCTTGGCCATGGGTGAGGCCGTGGGAGGACCTTTCGGCGGGTCGGTGATTGGGGCTGCGCTCGGGAGCATGCAGTGGCTTGTCCTGCGGCGCTCGATCTCGCGGGCCTACGTCTGGGTGCTGGCGAGCATTGTGGGCTTTGCCCTGGGTCTTACGGCCGGTGAGGCCTCGGGTTTTGCTGTCGAGGGGAGCGCAGGCTGGCTCGTGGGTGGCAGCGTGCAGGGAGTCGTGGTCGGCGCCATCACGGGCAGTGCGCTTGTCTGGCTGCTCCGGCAGCCTGTATCAGAGAGATAGGATCGGACTCGGCCTGTTTGTGCCATAATGGAGGCAGAATGTGAGGCAAGGAGCCGGAATTTTCTTCTCCACGCCGGTCACACAGATCAGCGCCAGAAAGCGTCCGCGCATGACCCCTGAAGGCGCTCCGAGCGCCGCCCTACCTGGTGGGTGGCTCAGCCTCGCTCGCGCCGCGTGGCTCGTCGTGGCCGCCCTAACGGTGGGCCTCTTCCTCGCCGGCCTCCCGGTTGAGTTCGCGCAGCTTCAACTTGGGTGTCCAACCGCGGCGTGCGCGAGCAGCGGGGGATTGACGCCGGTTGAGCTGCGCCTGCTGGAGAACCTCGGCCTCTCCCGCAACTTCTTCGCGGCCTACGGCGTGGCTCTCGACGTCGTTTTAGCCGGGGTGTACGCCGCAGTCGCCGCGCTGATCTTCTGGCGCAAGTCCGCCGACCGGCTGGCGCTGTTCGTCGCCCTGGCGCTGCTGACCTTTGGAACGGCGACCCATCCCAGCACGATGAGTGCGCTGACCGCGGCGTACCCGGTCTGGCGGCCACCCGTCGCCGCCCTCCATCTTTTAGGCTCGGCCGCCTTCAGCCTGTTCTTGTACCTCTTCCCAGATGGGCGTTTCGTGCCGCGCTGGACGCGTTGGGTGGCGCTGATCTGGATCGGCTGGCTGTTGCCTCGCTACTGGTTCCCCGACTGGCCGCCCTCCGGGTCCGATACATGGCTCGCCTGGCTCAACTTGATCGTCTGGTCGGGCGCCCTGGGCGCGGTCGTCTATTCGCAGGTCTACCGCTATCGGCGTGTATCGAACACCGTGCAGCGCCAGCAGACCAAGTGGGCGGTGTTTGGGATCGCCACGGCCCTCACGGGGTTTTTGTGCGTCAACGTGGCAGTGTCCGCCGTGGCGCTGCCGGCGCCCGCCTCGGCCGGTGAGCTAGCCACGCTCATGGTCGGGGCGGCGCTGATGTACGGCGCTCTGCTGCTCATCCCGCTGTCGATCGGGATCGCGATTCTGCGCTACCGGTTGTGGGACATTGACATCCTCATCAATCGCACGCTGGTCTACGGCGTGCTCACGGCGAGCGTCATTGGGATTTACGTCGTGGTGGTGGGTGCGCTCAGCGCGCTGTTCCAGTCCCGAGGCAACCTCGCCAGTTCACTGCTCGCCACTGGCCTGGTCGCCGTGTTCTTTCAACCCCTGCGCGACCAGCTGCAGCGCGGCGTCAACCGGCTGATGTACGGCGAACGGGACGATCCCTACGCCGTGCTCTCGCGCCTGGGCCAGCGCCTGGAAGCGGCGCTCGCCCCCGAGGCTGTTCTACCTACAATCGTGGAGAGCGTCAAAGAATCGCTCAAGCTGCCCTATGCGGCCATCACGCTCAAGCAGGATGACGCCTTCGCGGTCGTCGCCGTCTCCGGAGCACCCGTGGGCGACGCGTTGCGCCTGCCCCTGGTGTATCAGAACGAGATGGTCGGCCAGTTGCTCCTGGCGCCGCGCGCCCCCGGCGAGAGCTTCTCCCCCGCCGACCGACGGCTGCTCGACGACCTTGCCCGCGAGGCGGGCGTGGCCGTCTACGCCGTGCGCCTGACCACCGATCTGCAGCGCCTGGCAGCTGATTTGCAGCGCTCCCGCGAGCGCCTGGTCACCACGCGTGAAGAGGAGCGCCGCCGGCTGCGCCGTGACCTGCACGATGGCCTCGGTCCGACGCTCGCCAGCCTGGCCCAACGGCTCGACACGGCGCGCATTCTGGTCTCGCGTGACCCGGACGCCGCCGTCGCATTGCTGGGGGATGTCAAGACGCAGGTCAAGGCGACGATCGCAGACATTCGCCAATTGGTCTATGCGCTGCGGCCACCCGCGCTGGACGAACTCGGCCTGGTCTCGGCCATCCGCGAATACGCCACGCACTATAACGAGTCCGATGGGCTCCGCGTTGCGCTCAAGGCGCCGGAGCGCTTGCCACCTTTGCCGGCCGCCGTCGAGGTGGCCGCGTACCGCATTGTGCTGGAGGCGCTGACCAACGTCGCCCGGCATGCGCAGGCGCAGAACTGTCATATCCGAATGGAACTGACAGAGGCGCAGGCGCTATGGCTGGAAATCACCGACGATGGCGGTGGCCTGCCCACGGGCTATCGTGCCGGGGTCGGCCTGGCCGCGATGCGCGAACGCGCCATGGAGTTGGGCGGCGAGTGCCGCATTGAACCGGGGTCGACGCGCGGGACGCGGGTGTGGGCCCGGCTGCCGCTGCCGAGGGAGTGAAGCATGGAGCCAATCCGGGTGCTCATCGCCGACGACCACCCCTTCTATCGCGAAGGGGTGCGCACGATGTTGAGCGTAGCGCCCGACATCGACGTTGCGGGTGAGGCCGCCAGCGGCGACGAAGCGGTTGCCCAGGCCGCGACGCTCCAGCCGGATGTGATCCTGATGGATCTCAAGATGCCGGGCCTCAACGGCGTGGAGGCCGCGCGACGCATTTTGCGCACCAGCCCGCACATCGGGGTGTTGGTCCTGACCATGTTTGAAGCCGACGAGTCGGTCTTTGCCGCCATGCGCGCGGGCGCCCGAGGCTATCTACTCAAGGATGTGGATCAGGATGAGTTGGTCCGAGCGATCAAAGCGGTCAGCCGCGGCGAAGCGATCTTCAGCCCGGCGATTGCCGAGCGGCTGATCCGCTACTTCGCCGCGCTCCGACACCCGGCCGCGGACCTGGCCTTCCCCGAACTCACCGACCGCGAGCGCGAGATTCTCCAGTCGATCGCCCAGGGCCACAGCAATGCGGAAATTGCCGAACGTTTGCTACTTCGCACGAAAACGGTGCAGAACCACGTCTCGAATATCTTCAGCAAGCTGCAGGTCGCCGACCGGGCGCAGGCCATCGTGCGCGCCCGAGAGGCCGGCCTGGGGCTGGAACGCAACACGCCTGACTGAGCAGCGTGGGCCAGATACCCATTCTTGAGGCTGTACTTTGCCATCCGGGCGCGACAGCCACTCGCGTCCGGGTCAGGCCTCGCGCTTTTCGGGATACCCTGTTGAGCAAGCGTGCTCGAGCTGTCCTCGACACACTTCTTCCCGCTGGGGAGCACCCGGCCCAGCCCTACGGAGCCTTCGACGCCGGTTTCGACGCGTTTTGGTCCGAGTTCGAGCGCACATCTCTGCCATCGATCCGCCGGACGGTCCGCGCCGCCCTGTTCGCGGCGATCTGGATTGCGCCGCTGCTCATCGGCCGGCCGCCGCCTGTGAGCCTCCACGACCGGCCAACCCGCGAACGGGCCCTGGGCGCGATGGCCTTTTCCCGCTCTTACCTCCTGCGGCAGATGCTTCAGCTCCTCAAGACGACCGCGCGCTTCTGCTACGGCGCCGACCGCAACGTGCGCGACGCCATCGGCTATCCCCTCCAGCACGACGATCCGCGCCACAAGGCGATGCCATGATCCTCGACGGTGAGAAGGAGCGGCACGCCGTCGCCGAGGCGTTTGACTGCGTGGTCGTCGGCTCTGGCGCGGGCCTGGGCGACGGCGTTCAGCGTCGCGGACGTGCTGCCCAGGTGGTCGCCGAGCAGGTAGTACAAGCTGCTGCGCGTGCTGGTGAGTACGCGGGTGGCGATGCGCTGGCCGGCGTCGTAATGTACAGGTGCCAGGTCTCGCCCGTGGACGGCGTCAGCAGGGTGGTAGGACAGGCGCTGAAGGCGTGGCCGCACCCGGCGCCGGCGTTCCAAAGCTGGCTGCGCTCACTGCCGTTAAGTATGCGCTTCCACAGCCCGACGCCATCGAGCCGCCCGTTCCAGTCGTTGGGCAGGGTGTCGCGCCCCCAGCGCGAAGTCGGCGCTGCCGTCGAGCACGCCGCTGCTGTGGCTGGCGGTGTTGACCACGCCGTTATTGACCGGGGATGTTCAGCGTGTTGGCGGCGCTGTCGTGCCAGGCCACCACGTAGTGCCACGTACTGGTGGCGGGTGCCCCGAAGGCATCGGCATTGAGGGTGGTGGCGGTGCCATTGCCGCTCAGTGTCAGCCGGCGGACGCTTGCGCCCAGCGCTCGATGATTTTCCGCGTGGAAACGAAGGCTAATTCGGGCAAGTCCGCCGGCGCAAAGTAGGCCGCCTGGGCCGCGTCGTCGCCGGGCTGGAGCTCGCCGCCCACGGCGCGGGCGGTGTAGACGATGAGGATATCGGCGCCTTCGGTGTCCTGGCCTTTGGCATAGACGTCGAGCAGGCCGGTGACCTCCAGGCGCAGACCGGTCTCTTCCAGGCCTTCGCGCTCGGCGGCGCGGGCCGGGTCTTCGCCGGCATCCACAAAGCCGGCCGGGATGGACCACTTGCCGCTTTCGGGCTCGTTGCGGCGCTGCACCAGCAGCAGCCGGCCGCCGCGGGCCACCACCAGGCCGACCGCTACCTTGGGGTCAATAAAATGCACCCGGCCGCACTGGGTGCAGACCGGGCGCATGGCCCCGAGCGTCTCGCGACGCTCCAGGGCGTGTCCGCAGCGGACACAGTAGTTGAGGTCAGCCATCACACGTTGCGGCTGGCAAACCAGGCGCCCAGGCCCAACAGCACGGTGAGCATGGCCAGGGCGGCTTCCAGCACGCGCAGGGGCGGGAAGCCCGGCGCCGTGCTGCCGGTGGCGGCGGCCTCCGTGGCATAGAACAGGGTGGCCTCCGGCTGCACCACCTTTGTGCTCACGGTCGATTCGGCCTCGGCCGTAGCGACCATATCCAGGGTGGCGGTCTCAGCCGCCTCGGCCGCCTGATCGGCGCTCGGGGTCTCTTCGGCCATGCGGTCGGCGCTGGAGGTGGGGGTGGGCGTCTCGGGCGCCCTGACCCCCGCGATCGAGGGCGTCTCCTCAGGCAGAGGCGAGCCGTCGCCGCCGCCGCCGGGGGCCACCTCGGCAGTCAGGGTTTCGGTGACGTCGGCCAGACTCAGCTGGCTGGTGTCGGCCTCGGCTGCGGGCGTGGCGGTGAGCGTCTCCTGAGGAGGTAACCCTCTGGCGCCGTTTTCGGTGGTGGTGAGGATCACGGCATCGGCGGGCCCGGCCGCGCCCAGGTAGCCGCGGCTGGCGGCAAAGTCACCGCCGGCCACCAGGGCCAGGGCCACGGCCGACAGCGAGGCGGCCAGCCGCAAGGTGGGGAACCATGCGCCGCGGCGGGGCCGCACGCCGACCTGGGCGGGCGTCAGCGTGAAGTTGCGCGGGGTCTTGACGGTCGGCAGCGAGCGCAGGGCCTTGACCGTCAGCCGCAGCTCGGTCAGGGCCGCGCGCAGCTCGGGTTCGCGCCCCAGGCGCTGTTCCAGGGCAGCTTTTTCGGCCGGGGTTAGCTGGTTATCGATATAGGCGGAAAGTCGGTCAAAATCTTGGGGCTTCATGGTTCACTCGTCTCTTCTTCAAGACGGAAGTTAGCCGGTAGAAGTTCCCACACATTTTGACGCAGGCAATCCCGCATGCGGGACCGGGCGCGGGACAGGCGCGATTTGACCGTGCCCAGGGCCGCGCCGGTGCTGGCGGCGATCTCGGCGTAGTCCATGCCCATCACGTCGGACATGACCACCACCGAGCGCATGTCCTCGGGCAAGTGGTCGATGCAGCGCTGTATCTGGCGCGAGAGTTCGCGCCGCTGGACATAGTCTTCAGGCGTTTCGTCGTGCGAGACCAGGGAGGCCTCGGTGTCGGCGTCGGGGCCCTTCTCGACCACGGTCAGGGCTTCGAGCGAGGCGGCCGGGCGGCGCTTGCGGCGGCGCAGCTCATCGTAGCAAGCGTTGGTCACGATGCGCAGCAGCCAGGCTTTGAAGGAACCGCCGCGGTAATACTTGAGGTGTTTGTAGGCGGAAATCAGGGCTTCCTGCGCGGCGTCATTGGCCGAGTGACTGTCGCCCATGATGCGGTAGGCCAGGTTATAGACGATGGTCTGATATTCGAGGGCCAGCCGGTTGAAGGCGTCCAGACCGCCGTCTTGGGCCTCGTGAATAAGCGCCTGTTCGTCCATAACGGAGGCATGATACCAGAGGGAGGAGGAAAAGGTAATTCGTAA
>CAYUYN010000037.1:0-19521 GCA_964449185.1 uncultured Anaerolineales bacterium
CACCAAGGACGCGGAGATCTACCTGGCCAGCCCGGCCGTCGTGGCCGCCTCGGCCGTAAGAGGGATGATTTCGCATCCAAGGGATTTGTAGGTGATAAATCAGTTGCCAATCCTTTGCCAACCAGGCGCGAATCAGTTCTTCATCCCGGTCAGCCGCGCCCAGGAGAATCTTTTGTGACCGCTTCAGTCGTCCGCGTCACCGCCCTACGGTGCGAATACCTTAACGACCCCCTAGGGATCGAGGTGCGTCGGCCCCGCCTGAGCTGGCGGCTGGAGGCCACTACGCGCGGCGTGCGGCAGACCGCCTATCAGGTGCGTGTGGCGGCCGACCCGCAGCGCCTGGCCGACGGCCAGGGCGACCTGTGGGACTCGGGCCAGGTGACATCAGACCAGTCGACCCACCAGGTTTACCAGGGCCAGCCACTGGCCTCACGCCAGCGGGCCTGGTGGCAGGTACGCGTGTGGGATGAGCGGGGGCACCGCTCCACCTGGAGCGAGCCAGCTACCTGGGAAATGGGGCTATTAAACCCCGGCGACTGGCAGGCCGCCTGGATTACGCCTGACCCGGCCGTCACGACGCCCTGCCCCCGACTGCGCACCACCTTTGCGGTGGAGGCGCCAGTGCAGAGCGCCCGCGCCTACGTAACCAGCCGAGGTCTGTATGCGCTTGAACTGAACGGCCAACCGGTTACCGATTGGCTCTTTACCCCGGGTTGGACGGCCTACGACCAGCGGCTGCAGTATCAGACCTATGACGTGACGACCCTGCTGCAGCCAGGCCAGAATGCCGTCGGCGCGACGCTGGCCGACGGCTGGTTTCGAGGCCGTATTGGGCCGCGCTATGGGCAGCAACTGGCGTTGCTGGCGCAAATCGTCATCACCTATGCCGATGGCCGGGTGCAGGTCGTGGGCAGTGACCTGAGCTGGAAGGCGGCGGCTGGCCCCATCCTACAGTCTGACCTCTACGATGGCGAGACCTACGACGCGCGGCTGGAGCAGCCGGGCTGGACTACCAGCGGCCACGACGATGCGGCCTGGGCCAGCGTGCAGCTCAGCACCGAGCCGGCCTCGACCCTGGTGGCCCAAATGAGTCCGCCGGTGCGGCGGATAAACAGGCTGCGCCCCCTGAGTATCCAACTCAGCCCGAACGGGGAGTGGGTGGTGGATATGGGGCAGAACCTGGTGGGCTGGGTGCAACTGCGGGCGCAGGGCGCGGGCGGCACCACCATCATTGTGCGCCACGCCGAAATTCTCGACAGGGCCGGCGGCTTGTATGTGGACAACATGCGCGGCGCGCAACAGACCAATCGTTACACACTGAGCGGCGATGGGGAGGAGGTCTTTGAGCCACACTTCTCGTGGCAAGGCTTTCGCTATGTGGGCATCGCGGGCTATCCGGGCGCACTCACTCCGGAAGCCGTCACCGGCGTGGTGGTTCACTCGGACCTGACGCCTACTGGCTGCTTTGAGTGTTCACATCCGCTCATCAATCAACTGCAGCGCAATATTGTCTGGGGTCAGAAGGGCAACTTTCTGGATATCCCCACCGATTGCCCGCAGCGCGACGAGCGCTTGGGCTGGACAGGCGACGCGCAGGTGTTCCTGCGTACTGCCGCTTTCAACATGGACGTGGCCGCCTTTATGACCAAGTGGCTGCGCGACCTGGCCGCCGGCCAATACGCCGATGGCGCGGTGCCCTTCGTCATCCCCGACACACAGCGGGGCGCGGGCGCCACCGGCTGGGCCGATGCGGCCGTGATCTGCCCGTGGACGATCTACCAGTGCTACGGCGACGAGCGCCTGCTCGCCGAGCAGTACGCCAGTATGGAGGCCTGGGTGGGCTATATGCGCGCGCAGGCCGGGGACGACTTTATCTGGGACACCGGCTTTCACTTTGGCGACTGGCTGGCGGTGGAAGCGCCCGACCCGCAATACCCCAACCCGGTGACCGACCCGGCGCTGATTGCTACCGCCTTCTTTGCCTACTCCACCGCCCTGCTGGCGCAGAGCGCGCGCCGGCTGGGGCGCGAAGCCGACGCGGCCGAGTACACCGCGCTGCGGGCTAACATCCAGGCCGCCTTCAACCGCGAGTTTGTCACAGCCACGGGGCGCCTGGCATCCAATACGCAGACTGCCTATGTGCTGGCCCTGTACTTTGGCTTGCTGCCCCCCGAGCGGCGGGCCGAGGCGGCGCGCCGCCTGGCAGCCGACATTCGCCGCCGCGACACGCACCTGACGACCGGCTTTTTGGGCACCTCGTATCTGTGCCATGTGCTGAGTGACAATGGCTACCTGGATTTGGCCTATGACCTGCTGGAACAGGAAGCGTATCCCTCCTGGCTGTACCCGGTGACACTGGGGGCGACGACCAGTTGGGAGCGGTGGGACAATATCCGGCCGGACGGCACGCTGCAAACGCCCAACGCCAATTCCTTTAATCACTATGCCTTTGGCGCCATCGGCGACTGGCTGTACCGCGTGGTAGCCGGCATCAACCTGACGCCAGATCAGCCCGGCTATAAGCGCATCCTCTTTCGACCCCGGCCCGGCGGCAGCCTGACTTCGGCAGCGGCCCGGCTGGATTCGCTGTTTGGCCTCATCGAGTCGCGCTGGGCGCACACGGGCGAGGCGCTGGAGTTGAGCATCAGCGTCCCGCCAAACTCGGAAGGCGTGGTGCATGTGCCCGCGCAGTCAGTGGAGGCGGTCATGGAGGGCGGGCAAGCCTTGAGCGTGGCAGCGGGCATCCTCGGCGTCACCCAGGAGGACGGCCACGTACTGATCCATGTGGGTTCTGGGCAGTATGTGTTCCAGGTGAAGTCGGAATAGCCAGCGGCGTTAAGATTAGAAATGGGAGACGGCTACTCTCCCATCGCTAATCGCGCTACCGAGGGGCATCGCTAACAGAAGGTGGCTATGACATCCATCAAAGGCCGCGCGTGGAAATACGGCGATGACGTGAATACCGACGTCCTCTTCCCCGGCAAATACACCTACACCATCAGCGACCCAGCCGAGATGCCGCCACACGCGCTGGAGGACCTGGACCCGCGCTTTGCCGGGGAAGTGCAGCCGGGCGACATCGTGGTGGGCGGCAAGAACTTTGGCTGCGGCTCGTCGCGCGAGCAGGCGGTGGCCTGCCCGCACAGCGTAGACCGCGTGGCGCCGGTGTCGCAGGTGGCCGGCACCCGGGTGCATCAGGCTTTCCTGGGCACCTGCACCATTGCCCGCCTGGAAGACCTGGCCGCGGCCGCGGCGGTGCTCCAGGGCCGCCGCACCGCGGCCGGGACGCGCATGATCATTATTCCGGTCAGCTCCCAGGTTTACCTGGACGCGCTCAAGGCCGACTACATCCAGACCTTTGTGGCGGCCGGCGCCGTCGTGGAAAGCCCCGGCTGCGGCCCGTGCATGGGCAACCACATGGGCGTGCCCGCCGTCGGCGAGGTCGTCATCAGCAGCGCCAACCGCAACTTCCAGGGCCGCATGGGCACCAAGGACGCGGAGATCTACCTGGCCAGCCCGGCCGTCGTGGCCGCCTCGGCCATCAAGGGCGCAATCGCGCATCCAAAGGAACTCTAATGCTCATCGAGATGGCCGACGAAGACACCCGTCTGCAGAACTCGTTCATCATGCAGGAGTATTTGCGACCGCAGATGCTGCCGTCGACCTGGTGCCCGGGCTGTGGGCTGGGCATCGTGCTCAGCTGCATCGCCCAGGCGGTGCACTTCCGCGGTTTGCAGAAAGACCAGGTGGCCATGGTGTCTGGCATCGGCTGCACCGGGCGCATGTCGGGCTACGCCGACTTCTACACGATGCACACCACGCATGGGCGCGCGCCGGCCTTCGCCACCGGCCTGAAGATGGCCCGCCCCGAGCTGACGGTCATCACCGTCATGGGCGACGGCGACGCCATGTCGATCGGCGGCAACCATCTGGTCCACGCCATGCGCCGCAACATCGGCATGGTGGCCATCGTGGTTAACAACAGCGTCTATGGCCTCACCGGCGGCCAGACCTCCCCCACCACGCCCATCGGCGGCCACACCACCACCGCGCGCTCGGGCTCGTTCGAGCGGCCCCTGAACCTGGAGGCGCTGGCCCGCGCTTCGGGAGCGGCCTTCTACGCCCGCGCCACCGTCAACCATACGGCCTCGCTGACCAAGCTGGTCGAGCGCGCGCTGAGCATCTCCGGCTGCGCCGTCGTGGAGGTAATGAGCAACTGCCACGTCCTCTATGGCCGCATGAACGAAACGCCTGACGCGGCCAAGATGATGCTGGCCATGGAGCAGAATACCCGGCGCATCAACCCGACCCTGCTGCGGCGCAGCCACCTGCCGGTCCGGCTGACCACGGCCGAAACACCCGCCTGGCCCGCTGAGGACGCCGAGGCGCTGGACGGCGTCCGCGCCGAAGAGCGCGTGGCGCGCGGCGTGATCTTCGAGCGCAAAGGCTCGGTTGATTACAGCCGACGTTACTACGGCATGCTGGCGGCGCTGCGCACCCGGCGTGAAAAGAGTGGAGGCTGACATGCCGCCAGTCGTGCGAGGCATCTATCGCATCGAAGTCAACAAGCGCCTGTGCAAGGCCTGCGGCCTGTGTACGGCCTGGTGCCCGCAGTCGGTTCTGGCGCCTGATGCCGAAGGCTATCCCCTGACACCCGGGCTCTCGCAGTGCATTAACTGCAAGCTGTGCGAGCGCCACTGCCCGGATTTCGCGATTGAAGTGCTCGCTCCAGAAATCGAGGTCACCTATGCCTGAGATCGCCTTTATGCACGGTAACGAGGCGGTCGCCGAAGGCGCTATCGCGGCCGGCTGCCGTTTCTATGCCGGCTACCCGATCACACCGTCGAGCGAGATCGCGGAGATCCTGTCCGGGCGCCTGCCCGAGGTCGGCGGTGTGTTCCTGCAGATGGAAGATGAGATTGCCAGTATGGCAGCCATCATTGGCGCCTCGCTGGGCGGTCTGAAGAGCGCCACGGCCACCAGCGGTCCGGGTTTTTCGCTAATGCAGGAAAACCTGGGCTACGCGGTGATGAGCGAAATCCCCTGCGTCATCGTCAACGTCCAGCGCGTCGGGCCGAGCACCGGCTTGCCCACCAAGGCCGCCCAGGGCGATGTCATGCAGGCTCGTTGGGGCACACACGGCGACCATCCCATCATCGCTCTGACCCCCAGCAGCGCGCAGGAGGCCTATATGCTGACCGTGCGGGCCTTCAACCTCTCCGAGCAGTACCGCACGCCGGTTATCCTGCTCATGGACGCCATTGTGGCCCAGCTTAAGGAAAAGGTAGAAATCCCCGACGCCAGCTCGCTGGCCGTCATCCAGCGCCCGCTGCCTACCGTCCCGCCGCGCGAGTACAAGCCGTTCCCGTTTACGGTCGGTGAGGTTGGGCCGCTGGCCGTCTTTGGCCAGGGCTACCGCTACCATGTTACGGGACTGCTGCATGACGAGTACGGCTACCCGACTGAGGACCCGCGCCTCGTCAGCCAGTGGTGGGATCACATGAGCAGCAAGCTCGACTACCACCTCGACGAGATCCTGCAGTGGGAAGAGGTACAACTCGACGACGCCGAGATCGCCCTGCTGGCGTATGGCGGCACCGCCCGAGCCGCCGCCCACGCTGTCACCCTGGCGCGCGAAGCGGGGATTAAGCTCGGCCTGCTGCGGCCCATTACTATCTGGCCGTTTCCCGAAGAGGCGGTCCGCCGGCTGGCCGGCCGTGTGCATACCATCGTGGTGCCTGAGCTGAATCTCGGCCAGATCCGCTACGAGGTGGAGCGCCTCAGCGCCGGCCGGGCGCGGGTGCAGGGTATCAACCGAGCCGATGGCCTCCACATTGCGCCCGAGCAGATCCTGGCCGTCATCCAGCAGGTGGCCGGCGGCGCCGAGGGTGCGGCATGAGCTACGACCGCCGTTTCGCCACCACCTGGCAGCTTTTGATGGACGCCGTTTGCACGGTCATGGGTCTCGGCCCGGACCGCGACCCGCCGATCATCTTATCGAGCCTGCCGGACCTGCCCTACCAGATGAAGGGCCGGGCGCCGCTGTCGTTCGTACAGGGCCCGCCGGGACGCAATATTGCCGTGGCCATCGGGCTGCGCGCCGCTCTGCCACACACCCCCCTCATCTTGATCATGAACGCCGACAGCGTGACGCTGGGCACCAATCACCTTATTCACGCGGCCCGGCGCAACTTCGGCATGACGCTGCTGCTCCTGCGCTCTGAAGTGACCGAAATGGCCGAGCCGGGCTCGCTCGACCGGATGAACTGGAACTTCCCCTACTATCAGCCGGAACTGGAGACCGCCCCGGCCCCGCTGGAGTGGGTAACCGCGCTGAACGCCTCACTGGTTGGGCGAGGCAGCCTGCATGACCCGGATGGCCTGGCCGAGATCATCCACGAGGCGCTTGATACCCCGGGCTTCTCCGTCATCGGCATCACCGCCGCTACGAACCTAGCGCTCGGCGTTCTCAGCCGCTCCACCTGGCCGGAGTACTTCGCCACCTACCGGGAATGGACGGCCTCCTTTGCCTCGGCCCCGAGCGCAAAGGCCCACGTCTGGGCGCCGCCTGGCATCGTCCGGCAAGTGCCACGCTGTGAAGTCCGCATTGCCGGGCTTGGCGGGCATGGCGTCAAGCTGGCCGGCACTATTCTGAGTGAAGCGGCGGGTCTGCATGGAGGCCTGTGGACCACCCAGCGCGGCGAATATGGTTCGGCTACGCGCGGCGGCCCCAGCCTGGTTGACGTCGTGATGGGCAGTGAGCCCATTACGTACCCGGGCGCCGATCATCCCGATGTGCTGGTGCTGCTGAGCCAGGCCGCTGCCAAACGCTACGCAGGGACGCAGAAGCCCGGCGCCGCGCTGGTGGCCGACCCGGGCGAGGTAAACCCCCTGCCTGCCGGCGCGGTGCCCGTGCCGGTGACCGCCCTGGCGCGGGAGCACGTGGGCACACCGATTGCCGCCGGCATGGTCTCGCTGGGCTGCGTCGCCGCACTGACGGGCGCCGTCTCGATGGAGGCGCTGCGCCAGAGCGTCTGCACCAACATCCCGCGCCGCATGGTCGATCGCAATTTGGCCGCTTTGGAGGCGGGCTACGCCGCCACCCAGACCGCCGTAGCAGGAGCGCTCCATGAGTAGAGTCATCATTGTCGGTGGAGGTTGGGCGGGCTGCTCGGCCGCCCTCACGGCCCGCCTGGCCGGCGCAGACGAGGTGGTCGTGCTCGAGCGCACTGACAGCCTGTTGGGCACCGGCTTGGTGGGCGGCATCATGCGCAACAATGGCCGGTTCACGGCCACCGAAGAGATGTTCGCGCTGGGCGCAGGCCAGCTGTTTGAGATTTGTGACCACACCTCCCGCCACCACGACCTGGCCTTCCCCGGCCACCAACACGCCAGCCTGTACGACGTGGCCCTCATCGAGCCGGCCGTGCGCCGGTGCCTGCTGGAGAACGGTGTCGAGATCTGGCTGATGAGCCGCGTGACCGCCATCGAGCGCAGCAACGGCTCGCTGACCGCCATCCAGCTTGAAAACGGCACCACGATTCCGGGCGATGTGTTTATCGACACCACTGGTACGGTCGGCTCGCAAAGCTTCTGCACGGAGAACGGCAACGGCTGCGTGATGTGCGTTGCGCGCTGCCCCACCTTTGGCCCGCGGATCAGCCTCACCGGCCTGGCCGGCATCCCCGAAAAAACGGGGAAGAAGGCCGATGGCACCCTGGGCGCCATGAGCGGCTCGTGCAAGCTCAACAAAGACACGGTGGACCGCGCCCTGCTGCACGAGCTGGAGGTGAATGGCGTCATGGTCATCCCGATGCCGCGCCACCTGATCCACCTGGAGAAGCTAAGCAGCAAGGCCTGCCAGCAGTACGCCACGCCAGAGTTCGCTGAAAATGTCGTGCTGCTGGATACCGGTCAGATCAAGCTCATGATGCCCTTTATGCCGCTGGAGCAGTTGCGCCAGATCCCCGGCCTGGAGAACGTTCGCTATGAAGACCCGTACTCCGGCACGGTGGGCAACTCCATGCGCTATTCGGCGCTCTCGCCCCGCGATGACACGATGCAGGTCGTAGGCGGCCCGGACAATCTGTTCTGCGGCGGCGAGAAGGCCGGCCTACTGGTCGGCCACACCGAGGCCATCGTCACAGGCGCGCTGGCCGGCCACAATGCCGTCCGCCACGCCGCCAGGCAGGCCCCGCTGACCCTCCCCACGACCCTGGCCGTGGGCGATGCGATCACCCACGTCCGTGAGGCCATGCAGACCGAGGTGGGCCTGACCAAGAAGTACACCTTCTCGGGCTCGGTCTACTTTGACCGCATGCAGGCCCGCGGGCTCTATAGCACCGACCTGCCCGCCATCGCCGGGCGGGTCGAGGCGGCCGGGCTCACCGGCGTCTATCGCCAAAAGGTACAGTAGCCATGGCCTACATGATTACGGCCGAGTGCATCAACTGCACCGCGTGCGAGATGGATTGCCCGGTGCGGGCCATCACAGCGGGGCCGAGCCAGTTCCGGATCAACCCGGTGGTGTGCGTCGAGTGCGACGGATACTATCCCGTGCCGCGCTGCACGTGGGTCTGTCCGGTAAATGCGTGTGTGCCTGCCCGCGAGAGCTACCTGCTGAAGGCCAGCACCCTTACCAACCGTGGAGCGCCGCCGGTCGTCCTGCGGGGCCGGGCGCCTGTGCCCGCTGGAGGTTGAGCATGTCTGACCAAAACCCAGAGCCAACTTCGCCGGACGAGCAGGCGCAGCGCCTCGACAAGCTCCGCAAACAGCTGCAACTTGTTACCAATAAGGAGACGCGCGCCGAGCTGCTGTATGCCATCGCCAAAATCCAGTGGCAGCTCGGCCAGATCACCGACGAAGAGTTCCATGCCATTGAGAAGTTCTACGAGAGCTTCACGTACGAGTGGTGTTAGGACAAAGAAAAGGTCAACCCACTGGCCACTCTGTTGGCCGCCAAGCTGATGCTGGACTGGCTGGGCGAGGCCGACAAGTCGCAGGCCCTGGAGGCCGCCATCGCCGGGGTGATCCAGGACGGCCGCGTCCGCACCTTCGACATGGGCGGGACGGATGGGACCATGGCCGTGGCCGAGGCGGTGGCGGCCAGACTTTAGAGGCAGGGAAATAGGGGAAATCAGTAGATTAAGAGACAATAGGCGCTTAGAGCCACCCGCACAACAAGGAGACGGAGTTTATGAAGGCCCTGCTCGACAAACTGCAGCTCAAAGACGTCAACCCCGGCGCCAGCACCGGCGCGGAGGGCTGGATCAGCGATCCCGCCGGCAAGCCGCTGGTGAGCTACAACCCGGCCACCGGCCAGGCCATCGCCAGCGTGGTGCAGGCCACCGCCGCCACCTACGAGGCGGTGCTGCGCCAGGCCGAGGCCGCGTTCAAGACCTGGCAGCACGTGCCCGCCCCCGTGCGCGGCGCCGTGGTGCGCGACTTGGGCACCGCCCTGCGCGAGCTTAAGGAGCCGTTGGGCGAGCTGGTGAGCCTGGAGATGGGCAAGATCAAGCCCGAAGGCTACGGCGAAATCCAGGAGATGATCGACATCTGCGACTTCGCCGTCGGCCTGTCGCGCCAGCTCTACGGGGTGATGACGCACTCCGAGCGCCCCGGCCACCGCATGTACGAGCAGTGGCACCCGCTGGGCGTGGTGGGCATCATCACTGCCTTCAACTTCCCCACGGCGGTGTGGTCGTGGAACTCGGCCCTGGCGGCCGTGTGCGGCGACACCATGGTGTGGAAGCCGGCCTCCACCGTGCCCCTGGCGGCCATTGCCGTGCAGCACGTGGTCAACCGCGTGGCGGCCGACCACGGCCTGAGCGGCGTGTTCAACCTGGTGGTGGGCAGCGGCAGCGTCATCGGCGAGCGCCTGCTCAACGACCACCGCGTGCCGCTCGTCTCGTTCACCGGCTCGGTGAGCATGGGCCGGCACGTGGCCGAGACCGTCGCGCGCCGGCTGGGCCGCACCATCCTGGAGCTGGGCGGCAATAACGCCATCGTCGTCACCGAAGACGCCGACCTCAAGCTGGCCGCGCGCGCCATCCTGTTTGCGGCCGTGGGCACGGCCGGCCAGCGCTGCACCAGCACGCGCCGCATCATCGCGCAGCGCTCCATCGCGCCCGAGCTGATCGAGCGGCTGAAGAAGGCCTACGCCCAGGTGACCATTGGCAACCCGCTGGACGACGGCATCCTCATGGGCCCGCTGGTCGAGGCGCAGGCGGTGACCGATATGTTCGCGGCACTCGACCAAATCAAGCAGCAGGGCGGCGAGATCATCACCGGCGGCCGGCGGCTGGAGGACAAGGGCGCCTGCTTCGTGGAGCCCACCATCGTCAAGATGCCGGGGCAGACCCCCATCGTGTGCGAGGAGACCTTCGCGCCGATCCTGTACCTGATGGAGTACGACACCCTGGACGAGGCCATCGCGCTGCACAACGGCGTGCCGCAAGGCCTGTCGAGCGCCATTTTCACCACCAACCTGCTCTCGGCCGAGACCTTCCTTTCGGCGGGCGGGTCGGACTGCGGCATGGCCAATGTCAACGTGGGCACCAGCGGCGCCGAGATTGGCCTGGCCTTCGGCGGCGAGAAGGAGACCGGCGGCGGGCGCGAGTCCGGCTCGGACGCGTGGAAGGCCTACATGCGGCGGCAGTCGAATGTGATCAACTGGTCGCGCGATCTGCCGCTGGCGCAGGGCATCAAGTTCGGCGACTGATTTTTCAGAATAGGTGGTTGGGGAACGCTTCGCGTTCCCGACGCCAACCACCTGAGCCTTGCAAAAAAGGATCGCTATGGACCTCGGACTCAAAGGCAAAATCGCACTCGTGGCCGGCGCCAGCCGCGGCCTCGGCGCCGCCACCGCGCGCGAGCTGGCGCGCGAGGGCGCCACGGTGATCATGTGCAGCCGCAACGGCAAGACCCTGGTCAACACCCAACAGGCCATCTTCAGCGAGATGAACGGCAGCGTGCCGACCATGCTCATCGAGGCCGACCTGACCAAGGACGAAGACGTGGAGCGGCTCGTCAGCATGGCCGTCACGCGCTTTGGCCGGCTGGACATCCTGGTCACCAACTGCGGCGGCCCGCCCAGCGGGCGCTTTGAAGACCACAACCTGGATGCCTGGCGCGCGGCCGTGGACGTGACCCTCTACAGCGTGGTGCGCCTCATCCGCCGCAGCCTGCCCGAGCTGCGCAAGTCCGAGACGCCCTCCATCCTCACCTTCTCGTCCAACTCGGCCCGGCAGCCGGTGCCGTATCTCACGCTGTCCAACGCCCTGCGGCTGGCGGTGGTGGGCCTGACCAAGACCCTGGCGCTCGAGCTGGGGCCGGAAGGCATTCGCGTCAACAGCATCCTGCCGGCCTGGACCCAGACCGAGCGCGTCACCGAGATCATGACCGAGCGCGCCCGCCGCAACGGCACCACCGTGGAGGCGGAGGCCGCCAAGCAGGCCGAAGAGTCGCCGCTGGGGCGCATGGGCACCGTGGAAGAGTTCGCGCGCGCGGCGGTGTTCCTGTGTTCGCCGGCTGTGCCGTTTATGACCGGGGTCATGCTGCCGTTCGACGGCGGCATCTACAAAGCCACGCTGTAGGGCACTGGCTCGTCATGGCTGAGCACGGGTTTGTGGGCGGCCGGCCCGGGAGCGCCCCACAGCCAAGGGAGAAGACGAATGGCTGACGCAAACGTTGTGGTGGTCGGCGCCGGTGTCATTGGCGCGGCCTGCGCCTGGCGGCTGGCGCAGGCCGGCTTGCGCGTAACCCTGCTGGAGCGCGACGCCCCGGCCAGCGGCGCCTCGCAGGCCGCGCTGGGCGTGCTGCAGTATCACGCCAAGCCGGGCGCGGTGCCGGCCTACCAGCAGCTTTCGTTCGACAGCCAGAAGCTCTACCCGACGATGCTGGATGAGCTGGCCGCCATCACCCGAGAGCGCATCCCCTATAACGCGGGTGGCCAGCTGAATCTGGCGCTGGTCACCGAAGACTTTCCCGAACTGGAGGCCCTCTACGCCGTAAACGGCGCACTGGGGCAGCCCGTCGAGCGGCTCGACACCGCGGAGTGCCGTCTGTTGGAACCCGGTGTCACGCCCCAGGCGCTGGGCGGCATTTTCTTTCCCAATGATGCTTGGGTGGATAACACCGCCCTGACCTTGGCCCTTGCTCGCGCCGCGCAGCTCGCCGGCGCCACGTTCGTTCGCGCCACCGTCACCCGCCTGAGGCATGCGAACGGCCGCGTCAGCGCCGTGGAAACCGATAGCGACACTTACCCCGCTGATTGGGTCGTGCTGGCCGCCGGCTGCTGGTCCAGCCGCATCCAGGGCGCGCCTCCCCTGCCCATCGTGCCGGTGCGCGGCCAGGCGCTGGCTGTCGCCGGGCAACCGGTGAAGCGCGTCGTCGCCTCTCCGCGCGGTTACCTGGTGCCCAAGGGTACCGCCGGGCAAACCCTGGTGGGCGCCACTGTCGAGCACGTTGGCTATGACCTCGACAACACCGTGGGCGGGCTCGCTGAAGTGGCCATGGCGGGGATTGAAATCGCGCCGAGGCTGGTGAATTGCGCGTTCGTGGGCGCGTGGTCTGGGCTACGTCCAGGCACACCGGATGGACTGCCGTACATCGGCCCGTTCGACGAGCTGCCCAACCTGATCGCGGCGGCCGGGCACTTCCGCAACGGCATCCTGCAAGCGCCGAGCACCGCCGCGATCGTGTGCGCGCTGGTGACGGGCGCGGCGCTGCCGTTTGATATTGGCGCGCTGAGTCCAACGAGGGACACGGGGTTCAAGGAACGGGCTGCGCCTGTTCCTTGAACCCCGTGTTTCTCTTCAATGCTTTTCATCGTGTAACGAGGAGCAGTTCCATTGATCAAGATCGGTATTCTTTTGTCGCGGGTGCGCGTTGAAGAGAAGTGGCTGTTCGAAGCCCTGGACAAGCGCGGCCTGCCCTACGACCGGTTGGATGACCGGGAAGTGACGTTCAACCTGGCGCAGCCGGGCCAGTGGCTGGACTACGACGTCATCCTCGAGCGCAGCATCAGTTACGGCCGCGGCCTGTACGCCACGCGCGTGCTCAACAGTTGGGGCATCCCCACCGTCAACAGCGCGCAGGTGGCCGAAGTCTGCGGCGACAAGCTGACCACCTCGGCGGCGCTGGAGGCGGCCGGCGTGCCACAGCCCCAAGTGCGCGTGGCCTTCACGCCCGAGTCGGCGCTGAAGGCCATGGACGAGTTGGGCTACCCGGTGGTGCTCAAACCGGTGGTGGGCTCGTGGGGCCGCCTGGTTTCCAAGGTCAATGACCGCGAAGCGGCCGAGGCCATCCTTGAGCACCGCGAGGTGCTGGGCAACTATCAGCATCAGATCTACTACATCCAGCAGTACATCGCCAAGCCCGGCCGCGACATCCGCGCCTACGTGGTCGGCGACCAGACGATTGCGGCCATCTACCGCAGCTCCAAGCACTGGATCACCAACACCGCCCGCGGCGCGGCCGGCTCCAAGTGCCCGGTCACGCCCGAGCTTGACGCCATCTGCCAGGCCGCCGCCCGCGCCGTCGGCAGCGGCGTGCTGGCGGTGGACGTGCTCGAAGACCCGCGGCGCGGCTTCCTGGTCAACGAGGTCAACCACACCATGGAGTTCCACTCGTCCGCGCCCGCCTCGGGCGTGGATATCCCCGGCCGGGTGGTGGACTACACCGCCGAGATTGGGCGACGGCATCAGGCGCAACGCGCGGCGCTGGCCGGGTAAGCCCACGGCCTGCGCCCCAGTGAAACAGCTCATGGCGAGCTGTTTCTTGTTTAACTCTCCATTTCCCTTCCACAGCAGGCACACAATTGCTCCACACTCTTCCGCCACAATGCTGTTCATGAGACCAGTCGTCAAAAAGGAGACGAACATGAACAGACGAGTAGTTTTGGGCATTGTGGTAACGCTGTTGGTGGTGGCCGGCGCCCTGGCGCTGGGCGGGTACGCGTACAGCCTGGGGGTGGCCCAGGGGGCCATGCAGAACGCGCAGATCGTGGTGCCCGAGGGCGGCGCGGTGACCGCACCGGTTTACCCCTACGGCGTGCCGTTCTATCACTACGGCCATGGCTTTGGGCGCGGGGGCTTTGGCCTCGGCCCGCTGGGCTGCATTTTCCCGCTGCTGGGCTTCTTCCTGCTCTTCGCCCTCTTCCGCGGCTTCTTCTGGCGCGGCCACTGGGGCCGCGGCTGGGGCGGGCCCGGCGGCTGGGACCGCCCCGGCACCCCGCCGATGTTCGAAGAGTGGCACAAGCGCGCGCACGGCGAGACGCCGAAGAGCGAGTAGAGCGGTGTGGGGGTGTGGGGGTATGTAGGTGTGTAAGTCGCTCAGGGCGGCGGGTCGGGTGAGGCAGAACAGCGCTGCGCCCGGCCCGCCGCCCTGAGTGTCGTGTTTGACGGTGGGCTCATTGTGTGTAGGATTGGGCTGCAATCATGCTCAAAACCATCCTCCTCGTCGACGACGACTCCCGCATCACCCAGGTCGCGCGCGACTACCTGGCCCACGCGGGCTTTGCGGTGGTCGTGGCGCACGATGGGCCGGCGGCGCTCGCGCGCTATCGGGCCGAGAAGCCCGCCCTGGTGGTGCTGGACCTGGGGCTGCCCGGACTGGACGGGCTGGACGTGGCGCGGGCGCTGCGCAAGGAGTCGCACGTGCCCATCATCATGCTCACGGCGCGCGGCGAGGAGAGCGACAAGCTGGTGGGGCTGGAGCTGGGCGCCGACGACTACATGACCAAGCCCTTCAGCCCCAAGGAATTGGTGGCGCGCGTCAGGGCGGTGCTGCGGCGCGCCGAGGCCGTCACCACCACGGCCGCGCCCGAGGTCATCCGCGTGGGCGCGTTGACCCTGGACTTGCCGCGGCTGCGGGCCACGCTCGGCGAGCAGCGGGTGGAGTTGACGCCCACCGAGTTCGAGCTGCTGGCCGCCCTGGCGCGGCAGCCGGGCCGCATCTTCACCCGCGCCCAACTGCTGGATGCCGTGCGCGGCGTGGCGATTGAATCTTTCGAGCGCGCCATCGACACCCACATCAAGAACATCCGCCGCAAGCTGGAGCCCAACCCGCGCGAGCCGCGCTACGTGCTGACGGTCTATGGGCTGGGCTACAAGTTCGCCGAGGCCTGAGGCCGGCGCGCCATGCCCCCACCCCACTGGAAGCGCCGCGGTCCGCCGTGGTGGCCGGCCGAAGGTGAACAGCCCCGGCAGCAGCCGCCGTGGTGGCCCGCGGACGAGCCCTGGCCGCCATCGGGCCCCGACGCGTGGCGGCACATGCGGCCGCGCTTTGCGCGCCGCTACGTGTGGCGCATGGGGGGCTTCGCGGCCCTGTTTTTCGTGTTCGTCGTCGGCGGGTGCACGTTGGCGTTCTGGTTCACGGCCAGCCTCACCGGGCTGGTGGCGCTGCCGGAAGGCGCGGCGGTGCTCGTGCGCGGCCTCAGCCTGTTGGCGCTGGTGGTCGGGCTGGCCGGCGTGCTGTACACCGGCCGGGCCTTGCGCGCCCTGACCGGCGGCGTGAGCGCGTTCATGGAGGCGGTGGGCCGGGTGGCCGAGGGCGACTATGCCGCGCGGGTGAACGAGCGTGGCCCGCGCGAGGCCCGCGCCCTGGCCAAGGCTTTCAACCGCATGGCCGCGCGGCTGGAGGCCAGCGAGGCCCAGCGCCGCAGCCTCCTCGCGGATGTGACCCACGAGCTGCGCACGCCCTTGACCGTCATGCAGGGCAACCTGGAAGGCGTGCTGGATGGCGTCTACCCGGCCGACCCCGAGCACCTCGCCCCGATCCTGGAAGAGACCAAGGTGCTGTCGCGGCTGATCGACGACCTGCGCACCCTGACCGAGGCCGAGAGCGGCACCCTGACCCTGCACCGCGAGCCGACCGACCTGGGCATATTGGCCGGCGAGACCGCCGCGGCCTTCCGCGCGCAAGCGCAGGCCGCTGGCGTGCGCCTCGACCTCGCCGTGGCCGACGACCTGCCCCTGCTGGTCGTGGACCCGGTCCGCCTGCGCGAGGTGCTGGGCAACCTGGTCGCCAATGCCCTGCGCTACACCCCCGCTGGCGGCACGGTGACCCTCGGCGGCCAGCCCGGCGCGGACGGCGGCGTGGTGCTCACCGTGGTGGACACGGGCGCCGGCATCGCGCCCGAGTTCCTGCCGCACATCTTCGAGCGCTTCTACAAGTCACCGGACTCGCGCGGCACCGGCCTGGGCCTGGCCATCGCGCGCAACCTCGTCACGGCGCACCGCGGGACGCTGACGGTGGAGAGCGTGGTGGGGAAAGGGACGCGGATGCGAGTGGAGGCGCCGGGGGAGGGGTAGACGCAATACACATTCTAGAGTAGAATATACACATCGGTCCTCGCAGTTCTGCTGCCCTGGCATGAGGCTTTGTTATGCGCACCAATATTGTGATTGAGGATGAATTGATGGAAGAGGCCATGCGAGCCAGTGGTTTGAAGTCCAAGCGGGCCACGGTCGAGGCCGCCTTGCGGCTTCTCATACAAGTAAAGGCCCAGACTGGCATTCGCAAGCTGCGAGGCAAGGTCCGGTGGGAAGGGGACTTGGAAGCGCTGCGGGCGGATAGGCTCCCCAGGCCCTGATCTATGGTAATCGTGGACACAACCGTGTGGATCGACTATCTCAACGGAGTCAACACGCGGCAAACCGAATGGTTAGAGACCACAATCGAGACCGAGCGCATAGGCCTTACAGACATCAGCCTGTGTGAAATCTTGCAAGGCATGCGCTCTGAAGAGCAGGCGGCCAGAGTCCTCCGCGAACTCTTACATTATGAGATCTTCCCAGTGGGTGGGCTGGAGCTAGCCATTGCAGCCGCTGGCAACTATCGCGCACTACGCGCACGCGGCCACACCGTCCGCAAGACCATCGACTGCCTGATTGCGACCTTTTGCCTACTGAACAACCATGCCCTGCTGCATACAGACCGCGACTTTGACCCTTTCGAGCGGTGGCTGAAGCTGCTGGTCATTCACACTTAAGTCGGGTGGTGCGCCTAAGTGCCCCTGAGTGCATCCCCATCCGGTGCGGGGGCCATCATAAACAAAAAAACCTGCCAGGTCTTGAAGACCTGGCAGGTTTGTCGCAAGGAGTCAGTTGCTTAACCCAGTGCTTCGTACGTGACTTCCGGGTACTTGTCCCGGCAGTAGTCGAGGTCGAACTGCGACCGGAACAGCGCCACCAGGCGGCCGTCGGCGTCGCGGGCGCGCAGCAGGCCGTGGCCCCAGGGCAGGCGGTCGAGGGTCTCCGGGTCGGCGTCGATCCAGCGGGCCAGCTTGTAGTTGAGCGGCTCGATCACGGAGGTCACGCTGTATTCAGCCTCCAGGCGCGCCTGGACCACCTCAAACTGCAGCCGCCCCACCACGGCCAGGATCGGGTTGCGCTGTCCGGCGTCCTGGTCGTAGAGCACCTGCATGGCGCCCTCGGTCTCCAACTGGCGCAGGCCCTTCTGAAACTGCTTCTGCTTGCCGATGTCGGTGTTGCGCAGCATGGCAAAGTGCTCGGGCTGGAAGCGCGGGATCGGCGCAAAGCGGAAGGGCGCGCCGGCCGCCAGTGTGTCGCCGATGGCGAACTGCCCGCTGGACGGCAGGCCGATGATGTCGCCGGGGAAGGCTTCTTCAATCACCTCGCGCTCGTTGGCGAAGAACTTGTACGGCCGCGGCAGGCGCAGGCTCTTGCCGGTCTGCCCGTGGAACACGCTCATATCACGCTCGAAGCGCCCCGAGCACACCCGCAGAAAGGCCACGCTGTCGCGGTGGTTGGGGTTCATGTTGGCCTGGATCTTGAACACAAAGCCCGAGAAGGCCTCGCGCTCGGGGGTGATCTCGCCGGCGTCGCTGGGGTAGGGGAGCGGCGGCGGGGCATAGCCCACAAAGCCATCCAGGAACAGCCGCACGCCAAAGTTGGTCAGCGCGCTGCCAAAGTACACCGGGGTCTGCTGGGCGGCCAGCACCAGCTCGTGGTCAAAGTCGATGCCCAGGCCATCCAGCAATTCCACGTCGTTCCGCAGGCGGGCGCGCTCGTTGTCATCCAGGACCTCGTTCAGGCGCGGGTCATCCAGGGCCACGAAGACCTCGGGCGCGATCTTCTCATTGCGGATGGTGCGGTCGAACAGGAACACGCCGCGCGTGTGCCGGTCGTAAACCCCGCGGAAGCCCACGCCGTCGCCGATCGGCCAGTTCATGGGCACCGGCTGCATGCCCATGACGGTCTCAATTTCGTCCAGCAGCTCCAGCGGATCGCGCGACGGGCGGTCGAGCTTGTTAATGTAGGTAAAGATGGGGAGGCCGCGCCGCCGGCAGACCTCGAACAGCTTGCGGGTCTGCGCCTCGATGCCCTTGGCGGCGTCCAGCACCATCACGGCGCTGTCCACCGCCGCCAGCGTGCGGTAGGTGTCTTCGGAGAAGTCCTCGTGGCCCGGCGTGTCCAGCAGGTTGACGACGTGGCCCTGGTAGGGGAACTGGAGCACCGTGGAGGTGATCGAGATGCCGCGCTCGCGCTCCATGGCCATCCAGTCGGAGGTGGCGTGGCGCTGGCTGCGCCGCGCGCGCACGCTGCCGGCCAGGTGGATGGCGTTGCCGTACAGCAGCAGCTTCTCGGTCAGCGTCGTCTTGCCCGCGTCCGGGTGCGAAATAATGGCAAAGGTGCGCCGCGCCGCAATGGCCGCGGCCAGCGACGCACCCGTTGCATAAGTTGGTTCAGGGGACAGAGGCATGCACAACCACCAGACAAACAAAAGGCCACGGCAACCTTCGCCGTGACCGGCCCAAAAGCACAGCCATGAGTATAATCAGACCTGCCCTGCTTGTCCAGGCTGGCGCAACACAATCCACGAAGGACACGCAGGGGCACTAAGAAAAGCGATCCGCAGATGGGCGCGGATTGGGATGTATGAAACTACTGCGAAATCCCCTCTTCCTCTCGCTTTCCCTCAGCCACTTCATCATCGACGTGCTCAACGGGCAGACCGGCATCCTGCTGGCCGTGCTGAGCGTGCCCCTGCAACTCAGCAACGCGACGATTGGGCTGATTGCCACGGTCTACGCGCTCACGGGGTCCGTGGGCCAGCCGGTGTTTGGCTGGCTGTCGGACCGGTGGGGCTCGCGCTGGGCCGCCGCTGGCGGCGTGTTGTGGATGGCGTTTTTCTTCTCGCTGGTGGCCGTGACCCCGGGCTTCTGGCCCATCATCTTTCTCGTCATCGGCGCGCTTGGCTCGGCCGCCTTTCATCCTCCCGGCACCATGCAGGCCGCGCGGGTCGGCCACCTGCACATGACCGGCCAGGTTGCCACGGCCGCTTCCATCTTCTTCCTCTTCGGCCAGGGCGGGCTGTCGGTGGGACCCGGCATCGGCGGCGTGCTCATCGACAACCTGGGCCGGGCCGGCCTGCTGCTGCTGACCGCCATCACGCTCCCCATCGGCCTCTGGATGGCCTGGCAGATGCGGGCCGAGGAGCTGGCGCGGGCCGAGGAGCTGGCGCGGGCCGAGGAGCGGGCCAAGGAGCCGGCCCCGG
>CAYUYN010000038.1:0-2952 GCA_964449185.1 uncultured Anaerolineales bacterium
TCGGCCGTCATGAAGTGCGACTGCTGGATCTGCATGACCGCCAGGGCGCTCAGGGCAGCCGCCAGCAGGCCCACGCGCCGGCTGTACAGACGCCAGCCAATGAGGAACGTGACCACCAGCGCCAGGGTGTCGGCCAGGGCCGACATTTGCCGGCCCATCAGCCGCAGCGCATCGTAGTCCGTGTTGCCGGTCAGCTCCGCGGTATAGCGGATGAGGATGATCGGCCACTGGCCCCAGCGCATGCGGTTGTCGGGGCCGTTCTCGGTGAGGTTGCCGTCCAGGTCGTACTTGTCGTACGGGCTGATCGCCGACAGGCGCGTGTTGAAGTAATCACCCAGGGTCTCCGGCACCGCCAGGCGCGTAAGCGTGCCCGTCAGCCCGTACTCGTCCGGGTGCAGGTTAGTGCCCTCGTTCCAATTGACCCAGCCAAACCGAAAATAGACGCCCGTGCTGATCAAACCGATCAACACGAGGTCCAGGAGGAAACTGGTAATGAGTAAAGGGTAATTGCGCTGCTTACCGGCGTCCATCGTCATTCGTCGTCCAACCTACTACTCCACCAACAGAAACTCCGTATCCGTCTGCACCTGCGTTCCAGGCACGGAGAAGAGCAGGAAGTCATGCTGCACCCCGCGCGCCGAGTGATAGGTCTCAAACACGCCGGTGGGGAACGTCTGCCGCAGCGCCGAGACGCACTCGGTGCTGCGCGGGTTGACGATCACCAGCATCGGGCGCGGGTCGGCCGGCAGCGCCGCAAAATCCGCCGCGGGCAGCACCTGTTCCCAGCCCACCTGCCCCGCGTAGATGCCCACCGCGCGCGTGTCGGCCCAGTGCGGGTGCAGGCACATGTACACCCGGTCCAGCGAGCCCAGCGAGGCCGCATACGCGCGCGCCGCCGCGCCCATCTCCGAGGCGTTCTGCGCGGCGCCCAGATACTCCACCGGGTAGCGCTGGAAGTACAGCGCGTGGTTCATCAAGCCCGACAGCGCCAGCACACCGCCAATGGCCAGCAGGCTGCCGCGCCGGCCGTTGGGCGTGGGCCACAGCTCGCGCCAGCGATTGTGCAGCAGCCACAGCGGATAAGCGGCAATGAGCATCACCACCGGGATGGCGCCGGCCGCGCGCACCACCGAGGGGTTCTCCCCGGGGAAGGCGAAGGTCAGGGTGCTCGGCAGCAGCAGCACCGGCAGGATCAGCAGCAGCAGGCCGGCGATTTGATCACGGCGAATAAAGAGCCGCAGCAGCAGGTAGACCACGCCGAAGATGAACAGCGCGCCCGTGACCACATCCAGCACCGGGAGGCCGGGGATGGTGTTGACCCACACCTGGTCGCCCTTCCAGTTGAACATCCCTAGGGCGTTCCAATTGTTTTGGATGAAGATCGGCAGGATCGAGCCCTGCACGGTCGCCTCGGTCTCACCCAGGCGCGAGAAGGACCGGTACCAGAAGTAGGTATTGGGCTCCACGGCGTAGCGGTACAGCGGCAGGAAGACTACCGCCGTGGTCGCAAACATCAGCACGCTGTTGGCCAACAACCGCCGCAGCCCCACCTTGGACTGGAAGGCGTGCTGCGCCGCGCGCCGCAGCGGGATGGCCAGCCACACAATCGCCACCACCAGCACCACTGGCAGAACGCGGATGGTGCTGTAGCCATACAGGCCCACGCCCAAAAACAGGCCCGCCAGCAGAAAGTCATTGCGCCGGCCGCCGCGGAACCCGCGCAGCAGGTAGTACAGCACGGGCGCCACAAACAACGGCGTCAGCGGAAAGCGTAGGCCCACCCGGCTGATGGCCGTGGCCCAAAAGCTGATGGCCGTCAGCAGCATGGCCAGCAGGCCCAGCCGCCGATCGCCGATTTCGCGGCCCAATAGATACACGTAGGGCAGCAGCAAGAAGCCCGCCACCGCGCTGGTGATCTTGAGGGTCAGGTGCGTCAGGCCGGTGTGCAGCACCGCGATGACCAGGGCCGCGAAGTAGAACTGCAGCGGCTCACGGCCGGTGTTGCGCTCAAAGAAGATCGGCCGCAGGCCGTCGACCACGTCCTTGATGTCGAACAGCTTCTCGACGTGGTCCGATGTCATCTCGGGCGGGATGGCGTCGAGTTGGGCAAAGCGGAAATACGCGCCCACCAGCAGTACCAGGCCCACCAGCACGCTCCAGCGCGTCAGGCGCAGCACCAGGCCCTGGTTGTCCAGCAGGCCCAAGGCGCGTTTACGCGTCTGCGCCCACCGCTGCGCCGGCGAGGTCGTGGTTTCCCAGGTGGCCCCCATCCACGCCGCGACGGCGATGATCCAGGCCCCCACTCCCTCCACCCGAAAGTGGTTGCCGCCGGACGCCACAAACGTGACGACACTGGCCAGCACCGCCGTGACCAGCAGCAGCCAGCGAAAGGTCAGGCGGCTGGCCGCCGCGGGCGCGGCCTCGGCGGGCGCCGGGCCCAGCAGCCGGTCGTAGAGCACCGTGCCCACAAACACGAACACCGCCGCGGCATACAGCGCCAGGCCCATCACGATGCCATTGGGGCCGCTGGTCAACGCTGCCTGGCCAAACAACGCCAGCAGCAGCGCCGTGGGCAGCCGCAGGGTCGCCAGCAGGCGCCGCACGGCTGCGCGGCTGGCGGCTAGGTCGGGCGTGCGCGGGCCGGAGCGCACGCCCAGCGACAGGCTGGGCAGTTTCATCCCGGCGCCGGCCGGCTGGGCGGGGGTGCGCACGCCCAGGCCCCACACAAATAGCCCGGCCGAGAGGCCCAACAGAAACACGCCGGCCACGTCCTGCCCGCCCGCGCCCAGCAGCCGCGGCAGACCAATGGTGGCGGCCAGTCCCGCCAGCGTAAAGCGCGCCAGGCGCTGCACGCGCGGTTGGGCCAGTTGGGTGTTCAGCCATTCCAGAAGCGAGGGTTCTTGCATAAGTCGAGCAGTCTAAGTAGGGGCGCCCCCCCGTGGGCGCCCTCCC
>CAYUYN010000038.1:3052-19334 GCA_964449185.1 uncultured Anaerolineales bacterium
TTCTTGCATAAGTCGAGCAGTCTAAGTAGGGGCGCCCCCCCGTGGGCGCCCTCCCCTGGCCCCCCCGTGGGCGCCCTCCCCTGGCCCCCCCCGTGGGCGCCCTCCCCTGGTCCCCCCCGTGGGCGCCCTCCCCTGGCCCCCCGTGGGCGCCCTCCCCTGGCCCCCCGTGGGCGCCTCCCGTGGGCCCCCCGTGGGCGCCGTCTAAGCCTTGCGCGCGACAAAGAACAAATACGCGCCCCGGTCGGGCGGTTTTTCTTCGTAATACGGGCGCAGCAGGCGCTCGGTCACCGCCAGATTGGCCCGGTTGGGGGCCAAAACCCAGCGGCCGGTCAGGGTGTGCGCCACCGCGGCCGGCAATCCAAAATAGTGGCCCCATTCCAGGGCGCGCAGGGCACCTGGCGAGAAATAATACCAGTATTTCTCCAACTGCATCCCGGCCGCCTCCAGCCGCGCGCGCCAGGTTTCCGGGCCGTCGCAGTGGTAATGGCGTGAAATGCGGTTGAAAAATCCTTCGTAGGCCTCGGCCGGGCCGCGCAGACCGATGCGCCGCAGCCCGCCCGAAATGGACAGGAAACTCAGGAAATAGTCGCTCGGCACGCAGAACACAAAGCGCCCGCCCGGCCGCAGCACGCGCGCCACGTCGGCCAGCACCGGCTCGAGCACGGGGATGTGCTCCAGCACCGAGTTGCTCATGGCACTGGCAAAGTGGTTGCTGGGGAACGGCATCCGCGCGCCATCCGCCTGCAGCAGCAGCTTATAGGCGCCGCGCCGCAGCCGGCGCGCCTCGCGCAGGGGCGAGGTCCACGGGTCCACCCCGGCCTCCAGCGGGCGCTTGAACGCCACCGAGGCAAAGTGCGCATCGCCGCAGCCCAGGTCCAGCACCGGGCCGGGCAGGTCAATGTCCTGGTAGAAGCGTGCCTCCACGGCCCGCAGCAAACCGCGGAACGCCGGCAGCTCCTTTAAGTTGCGCCAGAGGAGATCGTCGTGGGTATTATTCACTTCTTCTTCAGCAGCTTCGCGAAAATTTCCTCGTATTTAGCCGCCGTCGCAGCCGGCGCAAACTGCTCGGCAATAGGCTCGCGCGGGCGCAGGTAGCGGGCGCGGTTGTCCAGCACCTCCAGGATGGCCTCGGCCAGTGCGGCGGGATCGCGCGGCGGGGCGGTGCGGCCCATGCCCGTCATCTGTGTCGGCATGCGCACGCCCGGCAGCGCGCTGGCCACCGACGGCGTGCCGCACAGCGCCGCTTCGACCTGTACCAGCCCAAAGGTCTCGGTGTTGTTGATGCTCGGCAGCACGTGGAGGTCGGCGCTGCTGAAGAGCGCCGCCATCTCCGGCTGGGTGAGCGTGCCCACAAAGGTGTAGCGCTCGCGCTGCTGCTCGATGAGGGCCTCCATGCGCCGCAGGTAGTCGGCCTCGCCAATGGCCTCGCGCGGGCCGGCGTGCAGCACGCGCACGCCCGGGTAGCGCGCGGCCACCAGCGGCAAAGCCTCCAGCAAATATTCCACGCCCTTCTCGGCCGCCACGCGCCCGGCCACGGCCAGGATGGGTCCCGTGCCGTCCAAATGGAAGCGGTCGCGGAAGGCGCGCACGGCTTCGGGCGTGGGCAGGGCCATCTCCACCGGCGGCGGGATCACCTGCACCTTGGCCAGGTACCTGGAGAGGTAGCGCGAGTGCCTGGCAAAGTCGTCGGTGTAGGCCACCAGCACATCGCTCAGGTGCGCCACCGCGTCGTTGCCCAGGTCCGAGACGGTCTGCGCCACGCGGTTGAGCAGGGACGGCGGCAGGATGAGATCGGAGTGGTAGGTGGTGACCACCGGCTTTCCGAACAGGCGCGCGCGCACGGCAATGCCGGTGGCATCGAGCTGGGGCAGGTGCAGGCTGATGACATCGTGGGCGGGCACCAGGCGCGTGGCGTGCAAGCCGATGGTGGGCATGATCACGCCCTTGCTCACGCGCGCCGCCACCGGCATGCGCAGCACCTGCACGCCGTCCAGCGTCTCGCGCCGCGGCAGCTGGCGGTCGTACTGGGAGGTCAGCACGGTCACGGCGTGGCCGCGCGCCGCCAAGGCGCGCACCAGGCGCTCGACGTAGATCGTCAGGCCCGAGACGTGCGGGCGGTAATAGGTGAGTGCGACCAGGACCTTCATGGGTCGGAGGGCGCAGCCTCGCGCGCGCCGCTGAGCATGGCCTGCGCCGCGCGGGCCAGGTGCGCGATCGTCTCGCCCTCCCCGGCCAGGGCCAGGCCGCCCAGCGCGCTCGTCAGCACCAGGTGCAGCAGGTGAAAAACGATGGCAAAGCTCAGGGCCAGGTCGTGCGCCACGCCAAAGACCCCCAGCGCCAGCACCGCCGCCACCTCAAACACCCCCGCCGCAGCGGGCGCCGACGGCACCGCGTTGCCCAGGCCCACGGCCAAGAGCACGAAGAAGCCCATCGTCACCGAGGCGCCGGGCACAAAGCCCAGCAACATGACCCACGCACCAAAGCCGGCCGCCACCCAGGCCATGCCCGACCAAAAGGCGGCGAGAAACGCGCGGCGTGGGTCCTGCAGAACGGCCAGGCCGCCTAAGAACGAGGCCACGCGGCCTTCCCACACGGCGGCGTCCAGAAATTTCAGCCGCCCCAGCACGCTGCGCGCCAACCGCAGCACCAGAGCCTGATTGCGCGCCAGGAGCACCAGGGCCGACAAGGCCGCCAGGCCCACCACGGCCGACCAGATGGCGAAGCTGCTGGCCAGGCCTAGTCCCGCCAGCAAGGGCATGAAGGCGGCCAGCATCACCAGGATCACTAGCAGGTCGATGACGCGCTCGACCACCACCGACGAGAGGGCCTGGGCGGCCGTGACGCTGCCGCGGCTGCCGCGGCTGATGAGGTAGGCCCGCCCAAACTCGCCCAGCCGGAACGGCAGCAGGTTGTTGAGCAGGTAGCCTTCATTCATGGCATGGTAGACGCGGGCATACGGCACCTGGCCGCCGAGGATGACGCGCCAGCTCAAGGCCCGGAACACCAGGCCCAGCCAGACCAGCAGCGCCGCCGGCAGAAGGTAAAAATAGTTGGCCTCCCGCAGCGCCTGAGCCACCTGGGCCAGATTCGCGCTTCTGAAAGCCAACCACAACGCCAGCAAGCTGATGATCAGCCCACCCGCAATCTGGGCTGTTTTACGCACGGGTAACGCTCTCCATTCTTGACGACCCTGGCCGCCAATTATAGCACCTCACCCCTCCGCGCCGGCCTCGTCCGACGACAGCGCGTCGTGGGGGATGCGGATCTCCTCGTGGTAGGAGCGCTCGGTGTTGACGTTCCAGATGTCGTGGCTCTCGCCCACCAGGTTGCGCACCGCCAGCATGGCGGTCAGCATGGAGTGGTCCTGGTTGTTGTATTTGTGCAGCCCGTTGCGCCCGACCGTCTGCAGGTTGGTGAAGCCGGCCAGATAGTCCTTAATCGTCCGTAGGTAGCCGGCATAGGTGCCGTTGTAGACCGGGTAGGCCTTGAGCTGCTTGACCACCGTGCCATCCACCACGTCTTCGGCCCGCACCAGGCCGATCTGCGCCATCTCGCGCCGGCCCAGCTCGATCAGTTCGGCCTCGGGCAGGCCCCACAGCGCATCGCCCTCGTTGCAGAAATATTCCAGCCCCAGCGCCGTCATGCTCGGGTCGGGCACCATCTCCGGGCTCCAGTTCTTAAAGTTCTGCACGCGCCCCACCTGCACCCCGGGCTCGTGGATGTAGATCCAGTTGTCGGGGAAGAGGTTGGGCTGCTTGACGATGAGCACCACCGACATAAAGTCGCGGTAGGTCAGCCCGGCCGCGGCCGCCAGCACCTCCGGCGGTGGCGGCGGGTCCAGCTTAATAACCAGCTCTGAGATCGGCATGGAGGAAATAAAGGCATCGCCCTCCAGCAGCTCGTCGTCCGCGCCGCCGACGCCCGCGTGGCGCACCCGCACCCCCGTCACCCGGCCGGCGGCGTGGAGCACCCGCACCACATCGCGCTCCAGGCACACCTGGCTGCCCTGCCCTTCCACGTACTGCGTGGCGCGCTCCCACATCTGGCCGGGACCGAGGCGCGGGTACTGAAATTCCTCGATCAGGGTCTTCACCCCGCCCTTGCCGCCGCGCGGGCCAAACAGCGCGTTCCACACCGCCACCGGCAGCGACAGGCCCTGGATGCGCTGCGCCGCCCACTCGGCCCGGATCTCCGAGCAGGGGATGCCCCAGACCTTCTCGGTGTAGGTCTTGAAGAAGATGCGATACAGCTTCTTGCCAAAGCGGTTGGACACCCACTCTTCAAAAGTGTCTTCCTTCTTATACGGAAAGAGCTTCGAGTAGGCGTAGCTAAGCACCACCTCGACGCTGGTGAAAATCCCCAGGTTGGAGAGCGCGTTGAAAGCCTTGAGGGGATAGTCGAAAAACTTGCCCTGGTAGAAGATGCGCGAGGTGCGCGGCCGGGTGATAAAGTCCTGGCCGCACAGGTCGTACCAGAATTTTTCCACTTCGCCGATCTTGGTGAAGAAGCGGTGCCCGCCGATGTCGAAGCGATAGCCCTTGTAAGTCTCGGTGCGCGCGATGCCGCCCACCAGGCGGTCTTTCTCCAGCACCGTCACCGGCACACCCAACCGGCACAGCTCCACCGCGGCGGTCAGCCCCGCGGGACCGCCACCAATCACGACTGCCCGACCCACGTTGTTCGTAGCGCTCACGCACCCTCCACAAGGGAAGGTAATTGGTAATTGCGCCTCAATTACCAATTACAAATTGCCAATTACCTCTTTCAAAATAGCCTCAGCCCGATCGATCCGCACCATCTTCTCCGCCACCATGCGCCCGGCCACCTGGTCGATCTGGGCGCCGCTGGCGCCGGCGGCGATGGCCACCTGGCGCGCGTGGAGGGTCATGTGGCCGCGCTGGATGCCTTCGGTGGCCAGGGCGCGCAGGGCGGCCAGGTTCTGCGCCAGCCCCACGCTGACAATGATCTCGGCCAGTTCACGAGCGTTGGTGACTAGCATGAGCTTGAGCGCGGCCTGGGCCGTGGGGTGCACCTTGGTCGCGCCGCCCACGATGCCCACGGCCATGGGCATCTCCAGGGTGCCCACCAGGCTCCCGCCCTCGTTGCCCCAGGTGCTCAGCGAGGTGTAGCGCCCGCCGCGCGCCGCGTAGGCATGCGCCCCGGCCTCGATCGCGCGCCAGTCGTTGCCGGTGGCAATGACCACCGCGTCCACCCCGTTCATAATGCCCTTGTTGTGCGTGGCGGCGCGGTAGGGGTCCACCGCCGCAAAGGCATAGGCCTCGATGATGCCGTCCCGCACGCGCTCGCCGCTGAACTCGCCAAAGGCCAGCGCCTCCGTCGGGATGGCACAGCGCACCCGCGCCAGGCGCCGGTCGGCCAGGTTGGAGAGGATGCGCAGGTGGACGCGCCCGCCCGCGATCTGCTCGATGGCCGGCGCCAGGGCCTCACAGGCCGTGTTGACAGCGTTGGCGCCCATGGCATCGCGCGTGTCGTAGATCAGGTGCGCCACCAGGAACGGCCCGATCGGCGAAGCGTCGATCACGCGCACTTCCAGGTCGCGCGCGCCGCCGCCAAACTTGATCAGCACCGGGTCGACCTGGTTGGCCAGGTCCAGCAGCCGCGCCTTATTCTCCAGCAGGCGGAGGCGCGCGCCGTGCAGGTTGGCCACGTCCAAAATCTGCATCTGGCCGATCATGTGTGGCTCGGTGACGTGCGCCGTAAAGCCCCCGCCCGCCCGCGCCAGCTTGGCCATAAAGGAGGCGCCCGCCACCACCGACGGCTCTTCCACCGCCATCGGCACCAGCACCTCGCGCCCGTTCACCAGGAAGTTGGCGGCCACGCCCAGGGGCAGCGCGTGCAGGCCCACCACGTTCTCAATCATGTGGTCGGCCTGCTCGGCGCTTAGCCCGCCCGAGCCGTCCAGCGCGGCCAACTGCGCCGAGCTGAGGCCGGCCCAGGCCTGCACCGCCTGGCCGCGCTCGGCCAGCGACTGCTGATAAAAGCCCGGTAGACGTGAGGTGCGCTCGCCGTCAGGCATGCCTGCCTCCTGCCGTGGTTGCGGCGTTCAAGGGTAGTCGCCCAGCCCGGCCCTAAACTCTTCCAGGGTGCCCGTGCCGCTCACGCGCACCCGCCCCAGGGTGTAAAGCGAACTGAGCATGTGCACCCGTGCATAATTCGTGGTCACCGCGCCCCACAGGTGCAGTTCCTGGGCCATCTGCACGCTCAGTTCATCGTACTTCCCCGACGGATACGCGAAGAAGCGCGGCGCGCGGCCGATATGAGCCTCTACGGTTTGGAGCGAGCCCAGCATCTGATAAAGCTGGAAATCCCAGCCGCGGCCCGCCAACTGTTCGTGCGTCTTGGTGTGCGGCTCGACCTTCCAGCCCTGCGCGTACAGGCTCTCGGCCTGTTCCCAGGTCAGGTACTGCGGAAAGTCTTCGTCCATGAGCTGGGTGAGGACGAAGACCGTGCCGGTGTAGCCGTATTGCTGCATCGTCGGCACGGCAAAGTCCATCAGGGTGCGGTAGCCGTCATCAAACGTGATGACCACTGCCTTGGCGGGCAGCGGCCGGCCCACGGCCAGCGCGTCCACCAGATCGTACAGGCTCACCGTCACATAGCCGTGGTCGTACAGGTAGGCCATCTGCGCCGCAAAGTCTTCCGGCCGCACGGTCAAACCCTGGCGCAGCTCGCCCGGACCGGGCGGCCACGGCTCCACGTAGTGATACATCAAAACCGGCAGCGGCACCTGCCGCAAATGGGCCTCGGCCTCCGGGGTGGGTCCAACCGTCGCGCTCGGCGCGCGGGTGGCCGAGGCGGTGGCGACGGGCAGGCTGGCCGCCGGGGTCGCCGACGGCGGCAATGGCGACGGCTCAACCGTGTGGGTCGCCGGGGCCGGCGTCACGGTAAACTCCGCGGAGGCCGGCAGCAGCACGACCGTCGGCGGGCCAGCCGTGGCCTGGGGGGTTACGGTGGGGATCAGCACAATGCCGGCCGGCACGCCGCAGCCAGCCAGCGCCGCCACCGCCACCAAGCCCGCTAAGAACAACCGTTTGCATGTCCGCCTCGCCTGCGCCCGCATAGCGAGCGATGATAACAGGCACGGGCGGAAATGTCGAATAAGCGGCTAGCAAAGTGTACAATGCGCGCGTGACCAAGCTCCCCCCGTCCGAGCAGGCCGTCCCCGCCTGGCTGTGGCGGCTGACCTATGGCGGCCTGCTGGCCGCGGCGGCGGCCGTGGGCGTGCTGGCCCTGGGCCTCGCGCAGGGCTGGGCCGACCCGCCGCGCGCCGGCCCTTTGCGCTGGCAGAACGACTTCAAAGCCGGTCCGGGCGGCTGGCGCTTTGAGGCACCCCCCGGCGCGCAGCTTTCCCCGCAAGAGGGCGCGCTGGTGGCCGAGTTTTCCGGGGACGCGGCTGGCCAGTGGGCCGTGGGTCTGGCGCCCCTGGCTGCGGCCCCCAACGGCGACTTTACCCTGGAAGTGGCCGGCGCGGCCGTGGGCGCAGGCAATGCCACCGCCTACGGCCTGGTGTTTGGCTGGCAGGACCACGACCACTACAGCGCCCTGCTCATCAACGCCAACGGCTATGCCGAGGCCTACCGCCGCGACGGCGACGCGCGCCAGGACTGGTATACCTGGCAGCAATGGCCTCACATCCTGGTGGGCCCGGAGAACAACCGCCTGCGCGTGGACGTGCGCGGCCAGGCCATCACCCTGCGCGTTAACGACGAGATCGTGGCCACGGTCACCAGCGCCGCCACGACCGGGCAAGTGGGTGTTGCCGCGCTGACGGCTGATAGACCGACGCCCGGCGGCCGGGTGATCTTTAGCTGGGCCAGGCTGTGGGAGGTGCCCTAAGGGGCGCACGCCTTAACGAAAATGGTCCCGGCTCGGGTGAGCTGGGACCACGCGTTACGCGGTTCGGACGAATGCGACTGCCGTAGGGGCGTTCAATCCCGCACCTGCGGTGCCTGCATCGGCTGCAGCAGCCGCTGCAGACGAGTGGGCAGGTGTGAACGCCCCTACCCGCTGTATCCACGAGCGGAACCCGCTCTAGCTCTTCAGAATCTTGGTGTCGAGGAAGTAGTCGAGCCAGATGGCGAGCACCCCGGCGATGGATGTGGCCAGCAGCACCACATTACTCAAAGCGAAGTGATCGACATCGGTGCCGAAGCCGAAGGTCACCGGCCCCAGCGGGATGCGCGCGTAGATAATCGCATACGTCAGCAGCACGCCGACCAAGATCGACACGCCCGCCACAATTAACCGCCTAAGCTGCATGGACATCGGGTTCTCCAGTTCGTTGGTGATAGATATCACCAATTGTATTTTATATGCGCGGTGGCGTCAAACCCCTCCCCGCGCAATAATGTGGCGCGGTGGGCCATGCTCGCCACTCCCCTGCCAGGGGGAACTTTCCTTAATAGCACCGCGTCTCATCTCAGGTCGGCGCGACCGAAACGAGCAGTTGATCCAGGCAACGGGGGCGAGCGGGCCGCGCGGCGCGCCACCCTCCAGCAGAATTGAACGACCGTGCGACGTCTCTTTTACAGCTTCGCGCTCGGCGGCTTCCTGGCCGTGTTCTTCCTGGGCGTGTTCTTTGGCGCCATGAGCGTTTTCAATCCCGGCTGGCTGCGCAGCCTGCTAAGCCCCGTGCCCGAACCCGCGCTTGTCTCCACCCTGACGGCCATCACCGCCATCCCCGGCGCCATTACCGCCGCCCCCGACGCCATCGCGGCGGTGACGCCCGGGCAAACCCCCTTGCCCCTGCCCAGCGAAGCGCCCCAGGTCGAGCCGCCGCACCCCACGGCAGTGCCCCTGCCCACCATCCCCAGCGAGTGCGGCGGCCCCGAGACCATGACCATCGCGCTCCTGGGGCTGGACACACGCGCGGGCGACTACGCCCGCAGCTCGCGCACCGACGCCATCACCCTGGTGCGCCTCAACTTCCGCCAGCCGTCCGCGGCGCTGCTGTCGATCCCGCGCGACCTCTACGTGGCCCTGCCCAATCTGGAGAACGCCGGCCTCTACGAGGCGCGCATCAACACGGCCTATCTGTATGGCGAGGTCTACGGCGTGCCCGGCGGCGGCCCGGCCGAGTTCAAGCAGACCATCGAGCTCAACTTCGGCGTCCGCGTCGACCGCTACGTGATGGTGCACTTCCCCACGTTCATCGCCGGGGTCGATGCCCTGGGCGGCATCGAGATCGACGTGCCCCAGCCCATCAGCGATCCCAGCTTCCCGGATGGTGACGGCCATACCAGCCTCTTCGAGCTGCCCGCCGGCCTGCAGTTCATGGACGGCCAGACCGCCCTGCGCTATGTGCGCACCCGCCATCAGGACGACGACTACCAGCGCGTCAAGCGGCAGCAGCAGGTACTGCTGGCCCTGCGCGACCGGCTCACCCGGCCCGAGGTCATCCCGCAGCTCCCTGCGCTGGTGGCGGCCCTGGTCAACGCCGGCCAGACCGACCTGACGCCCGGCGAGATCGCCGCGCTGGCCTGCCTCGGTCCGCGCATCGAGCGCAACACCATCCGCATGCTGCCCATCGACGGCAGCATGGTCATGGACTGGACCACCGGCGCCGGCGCGCGCGTCAGCATCCCCAACCGCGACCTGATTGCGCCGCTCGTGATGGAATTTCTCAACACCGGCGCGGCCATCGCGCAGGACCAATAATGCGCCTAAGGTGAGGCGGCGTTCCCGCGTGCGGGTGTATTTCACTTTGGGGCGCTCCCAAACGCAGCGCCTTGTGACTCCCCTTCTCCTGGCCCGCGCCCTTGTTCTTCGCGGCCAGGATCGCAGGAGCGCAGCGGCCGGGGGATGAGGCGGCCCGATTGGCTGAGATTGGCCCCCAGGCCGAAATACGCCCCCGCCTGAACGGCGGTTGACGATTCCCACGCCAGCGGCTACCATAGCCCAACCTATCCACCAGGAGACCTCCCATGCCTTTAGTACAGCGCGACCGTGAAATTAAGAAGCGCCGCAACCGCTCCCTCAAAATCAAGGGACTGCGTGAGCGGCTGAAGACCGAACGCGATACCAAGGTGCGCGCGCGCCTCATCGCCCGCATGAAGAAGATCAGCCCCGCCGCGCCCGCCCCCGAGAAGTAGGGCCAGGGCGACCGGCGGTCCATGACAGAACAACCCGTTATCGGCGCCGCTGCGCCGCTGGCGGGCTTTTTTGTTTAATGCGCCGGCTGACGCTACCCATGCCCACTGGCCTTTACGCGCCGCGCGCTGCCCTGGCCCGCCTAGCCATCTCTCTGGTGTTGACCGGAACGGTGGGCGCGGCCGGCTGCGACCCAGTGCCAACGCGAGTGCCCACCGTTCCGGCCAGCGCGCCGCTTACCGGCGCGCCGCCCACCCCCGAGCCATCACCGACCGAAGCCGCCTCGACCAGCGCGACTCCGCCTGATACAGGCGCCTCGCCCGGGCCGAGCCCGGCCGCCCCCGCACTGTCCGGCTACGCCTGGGACGACCAGCTCGACGATCCCTGGCTAGACGAGTCGCTGACGCAGTACGCCACCTGGCAATACATTGCCGACACGCACGGCCCCGAGGCCGCCGCCGGCTTTCGCGCCAGCCTGGAAGGCCGCCGGTCGGGCGTGGACTTTGCCGAGATACCTATCGGCCTGCCTGTGGCGTCTTACGAAGGCCAGGCTTATAGCGCCATCGTCTACGGCCGCGGCCCGCTCTTCTTTGATGCCCTGGCCGTGACCCTGGGCCGCGCTGCCTTCGACGCGTTCCTCACCGACTACGCGCAGACCTATCGCTGGGGCATCGCCACGCCGGAGGGACTGCGGCAAGTGGCGGAGGAGCACTGTGCGTGCGACTTAGGCGGGCTGTTTGCAGAGTGGGTCGAGAAGTAAGTGCGTATGTGTGTATGTGGGTGTACGCGAATGCTGGGCGCCCCGCCAACGTGGGAGCGCTTTGCAAGCGCGAACGGCGGCCGCCCTTGCCGCCGAACCCGGCCACTCCTGGCTCAAGCTTTCAATGGCCACCCACCTCCACCTCCACTGAGTGGTATAAATACCCCTGCGCCGCGCGGTGGACGTGCGTCCTCCGTTCCAACGTCTCCCAGCGCCCAACGGATCACACACCCCCCACCCCATCTGCCCGGGAACTCCCCACAGCCCGGCGGCGTTAAGATAGCAAGGAGATAAGGAGATTACTCAAATGCAACGCATATTGGTGTGCTTAACTGTGATTGGCTTGTTTTTGGCCGCTTGCAGCCCGCCGGCCGGCCCGGTGATCCTGCCCACCGAAGTCGTGCCGACTCCGGCCGAGCAGACCCCCGCCGAGCCGACTGGCGAAACCTCCACCGAAGAGCCGACCCCGGTGGCAGTGCCCCAGGCCGCCAACGCGGCCGTGCAGGCGCTGGCGCAGTTGCTGGGCCTTGGCCTCGACGAAATCAAGGTCATCAAGGTGGAAGCTGTGGAATGGAGCGACAGCTGCCTGGGCATCGTGCGCATCGACGCGCTGTGCGCGCAGGGCATCGTGCCCGGCTACCGCGTCAGCCTCGAAGCGAACGGCCAGCAGTACGAGTTTCACACCAACCAGGACGGCACGTCGCTCGCCCTGGCGCCCATGACCGGCCCCACCGCCGCGGCGGCCGCGGTGCAGGCGGCCCGCGCCGCGCTGGCCAAGGCCTTGGGCCTGTCGGACGCCGAGATCAGTGTGGTGAGCGTGGCCCCGGTGGAATGGCCCGACGCCTGCCTGGGCGTGACCGTGCCCGGCATGGGCTGCGCGCAGGTCATCACCCCCGGCTACAACGTGGTGCTGGAGGCCAATGGGGTGGCGCGGGAGTATCACACCGACGCGGCCGGCGCCAGCGTGCAGCCCGCCAGCGTGGGCCTGTCCTGGCAGCGGCACGGCGGTATCGCCGGCTTCTGCGATGAGCTGCTGGTGTACCGCTCGGGCGAGGTGGTGGCCCAGGACTGCAAGAGCGAAAAGGTGTCGCAGGGCACCCTGGCGGCCACGCTCTCGGAGGCCGACCTGGCCAAGTTCAACGAGTGGCTGACCCAGTACGGCCAGGTGATGGTGGCCCACGATGATGGCGCCGTAGCGGACTCGATGTCGGTGACCCTGAACCTGAACGGCATCGGCGCCGAGCAGCCGAGCGCAGCCGAGCAGCAGGCCATGATCGAATGGGCGCAGAACCTGTACAGCGCGCTTCAGCCGGCCGGCTAAGCCCGGCACCCTAACCGCACTCGCAAGCCGCGCCGCCTGGGACTCCAGGCGGCGCTTTTTTGTTGGGAAGAGAATCCACGCAGGACACGCAAGCCGAGTTGCGTCTTTTGGAGGCGAGGGTAGACTGCGGCTGTCCACCTCGACTTCTCACAAGGCGGTGCCTCCATGCAAGACCCGGCCTGGTCCAGCAGCCACTTCGCCCACGACACCCTCCACCTGGGCCTGGCCCGGGCGGAGGCCTTGCAGTGGCGGCTGAATGTCGGCCAGCAGGCCGGCCAATGGGTGGTCGTGCACGGCCAGGCCACGGTTTTCACCAGCCCCTCCCGCGACGCTGTGGAGGCCTTCCTGTACGGCCTCAGCCTGGCCTACGTCGCCCTGCCCGCAGCGGCCTTCGAGCGGCTGCGCGCGGCGATGGGAGCAGAGGCGGACGGTTTGCCATGAACTGCGTCGATCATCAAAAACAAAAAAACGCTTGCCGCAATGGCAAGCGCTTATTTGTGGACCAGTCTGGCTGGGCAAGCAGTGCCCCCACGGGGATTCGAACCCCGGTTTTGGCCTTGAAAGGGCCGCGTCCTGGTCCCCTAGACGATGGGGGCGTGAAGCGGTGGCGATTGTACCATGCGGGGGAAAGAGCGTAAAGAGGCGTGTGTGAGTGTGTGGGACCCACACACCCACACACCCACACACACCCACACACTCCCACACCGTGTTATCGTCTCACCACCTGCCCCGGCCGCTCATCCGGCCGGAACACCCGCGCTAGAATCCACGCCGCCGTCATGGTGGGAATCGCGCCAGTGCCGGGTATCAGGCTCTCGGCCACGGTGACGCCGCGCAGCGGGCCCAGGCCCAGCTTGGTCAGGATAATCCACGCAAACGGGGCCGAGAAAATGTCCAGGCCCAGGTCCAGCAGGTCGAGCAGGATGACCACGCTCAGGGGAGTCATGCGCAGCGCGGTCAGCGTGTCCGCGCCCGGCGGCAGGTTGACGCGCCGCACGCGGGTGAAGACATACACACCCACCACCGCCGCCAGCAGCAGTGCGGTCCCCGCCACGCACGCCAGCCCATACCAGATGCGGTTATCGATATTGATATCCATGGCCTTGTCTCCACCAATAGACTGATAGCAACCCCTCCGGGTGATCTTACCGCAGACTGGGCCAGATGGCAGAGGGCGTCGTGGTTGCGTGACGGAGTGGGTGTGTGAAGACGCTTCCGTGAGAGTATAATCTCGGATCGTAATTACCCATTACAAATTGCCAATTACTTTTCTTATGCCTGGCGAACTCATCCTCGTCGTCGACGACGAACCCCACATCGTAGAGCTGGCGCGTTTGTATTTGGAGCGCGACGGCTATCGCGTGGCCTCGGCCGCCGATGGCCTGGCGGCGCTCGAGCGCGCCGAGCAGGACAACCCGGCGCTGATGGTGCTCGACCTGATGCTGCCGGGGCTGGACGGCTACGACGTCTGCCGGCGGGTGCGGGCCCGCTCGGACCTGCCTATCATCATGCTGACCGCGCGCGATGACGACATCGACAAGATCATTGGGCTGGAGCTGGGCGCCGATGACTACCTCGCCAAGCCCTTCAACCCGCGCGAGCTCGTGGCCCGTATCCGCGCCATCCTGCGCCGCAGCCGCCCGGCCCGTCCTGGACAAGACGACACGCGCCCCGTGCATGTGGGTGACGTGACCATTGATCCCGCCCGCCGCGAGGTCACCGTGGCCGGGCGCCTGGCCACCGTGCGGACCAAGGAGTTCGACCTGCTCCACACCCTGGCCGAGAACAAGGGCCTGGTGCTCACCCGCGAGCAGCTGCTCAACCTGGTCTGGGGCTTCGACTTTCTCGGCCAGACGCGCACGGTCGACGTCCACATCGCCCACCTGCGCAAAATCCTGGCCGGCAGCCGGGTGAGCATTGAAACGGTAACCGGCGTAGGCTACAAACTCATTGCCGGCTGAAATGGAGACAGCATGAAAAAAGCAGAGCCGCAAGGCGACACGACCGCAGCGCAGTTCATCACCAACCAAATCGCGGAGCTGGCCGACTGGCGCGGCAAAATGCTGGCGCGGCTGCGCAAACTCATTCTCCAGGCCGACCGCGATGCCATAGAAGAATGGAAGTGGGGCACCGCGGTGTGGTCTCACAACGGGAATGTGGTGGCCGTCGGCGCCTTCAAGGATCATCTCAAGATCAACTTTTTTCAGGGCGCGGCGTTGACGGATCCGCAGGGCCTCTTCAACGCCGGTCTCGACGCCAAGGCGACCCGCGCCATTGACATCCACGAAGGCGTCAAGCTCAATGAGCCAGCGTTGAAGGAACTCATCCGCGCCGCCGTGGCCCACAACGTGGCGCGCGGGAAAAAGAAATAAGCGGCCACGGTGCCGGCCGCCGCGCCAGCATCGAGACGGTCACCGGCGTGGGCTACAAGCTTGTGGTCGCCCTGTAGTCGCCCTGTAGGAGCGCCTTCCAGGCGCGATCCCTGGTGCGAAACGCGGCATCGCGGGCACCCGTCTGCAACGGCTCGCCGGCCGGCCCCACGCGCGAAGCGCTCAGTGGGGTGAGCCGGTGCAGGAAGCCCGCTCCTACAACTACAAGCTTGTGGTCGCCCTGTAGGAGCGCCTTCCAGGCGCGATCCCTGGTGCGAAACGCGGCATCGCGGGCACCCGTCTGCAACGGCTCGCCGGCCGGCCCCACGCGCGAAGCGCTCAGTGGGGTGAGCCGGTGCAGGAAGCCCGCTCCTACAACTCGGCAAGTTTTACAAAAGCTTTACACCTCGGCCCTGGCGCGCTCGGCTGGCACCCGCTACACTGATAGCGGTCAGCTATGAACTCGCTTGGCACCCGCCTCTTCGCGGCGTTCTTCGCCATCATCCTGCTGGTCATCCTCATCGTCAGCTTCGCGCTGATCGTCCTGCTGCGCGCCAACCCGCTGGTGCAGCGGCTGGGCTTCACCCGGCTGCACGAGGTCTCCACGGCCGTGCTGCGGCAGGGCCTGCCCCCGGGCGAGGCCGCCGGCCTGGTCGGGCAGATCGCCGCGACCTATGGCGTGCGCGTCCTGCTGACCAATCCCCTCGGCGAGGTGCTGGTGGACTCGCACGCCGGCGCCGCCCCGTCACTCAACTTCCAGCGCTACCGTACCGCCCGGCGCGACGCCGCCTTTCCGGGCAGCCTGGTCGGCCAGGTGCGCGACGACCGCCGCCAGCCGTGGCTGTTTGTGGCGCGCCCCGCCGGCAGCGAGCGCCTGCTGGTCATCGCCGCGCGGCCCGAGCGCTTCCTGGCGTGGAACTTCTTCCGCGAGAACCTGCTGTGGCCCCTGTTGGAAGCCGCCGGGCTGGCCATCCTCGTCGCCGCCCTGCTGTCGGTGCTCATCGCGCGCTCCATCGCCTTGCCCCTCCACAAGATGTCCACGGTGGCCCAGGGCATCGCCCATGGCCGCTACGAGCAGGCCGCGCCCGTCTCCGGTCCGGACGAGGTGCGCGCGCTGGGCGAGGCGCTCAACAGCATGTCGGCCCAGGTGCAGACCAACCAGCAGGCCCAACGCGACTTCCTGGCCAACGTCTCGCACGAGCTCAAGACCCCGCTCACTTCCATCCAGGGCTTTGCCCAGGCCATGCTGGATGGCGCCGTCAACACGCCCGAAGGCGTGCAGCGCTCGGCCCACATCATCTACACCGAGTCTGACCGTATGCACCGCCTGGTAGAGGGGCTGCTGGACCTCGTCCGCCTCAACCCCAGCCTGCGCACGCTCAACCGCGCCTCGCTGGATCTGCGCGCCGTGCTGGCGGCCGTGGTCGATAAGTTCAACCTCCGGGCCAGCGAACAGGGCGTGGCCCTGCGCGCCGACCTGCCCCCTGGCCTGCCGGCACTAGCAGGTGATGCCGACCGGCTGGCCCAGGTGTTTGGCAACCTGCTGGACAACGCCCTCAAGCACACCCCGGCCGGCGGCAGCGTGACCGTCTCGGCGACGGCCACGCCCGGCGGCATTGAGGTGGCGGTGACGGACACCGGCAGCGGCATCCCACCCGGAGACCTCCAGCGCATCTTTGAGCGCTTCTACCAGGTGGACAAGGCGCGGGTGCGTTCCGGCGG
>CAYUYN010000039.1:0-18992 GCA_964449185.1 uncultured Anaerolineales bacterium
TTCACCGTTGCCTCGGCCTAGCCGGGGCAAATTGCCGTCATTAGCCCACCAGTCTTCCCCGCGTGCGGGCCCCTTTTTGGCCTGTTTTGAGGCCCCCGCCCGGCCGCGGCGAAGCGAGGATTGGAGAAAAAGCATGAAGTACGCCATCATCCGCGCCGGCGGAAAGCAATATCGCTGTATCGAAGGCGGGGCCATTGAAGTGGACCGCATGCCGGTGGAAGCCGGCGCCACGCACACCTTCGATGAGGTGCTGCTGGTGGTCGACGACGACAACGTCACCGTCGGCGCCCCTACGATCGCCGGCGGCGCGGTGACCGCCACGGTCGTCGGCCAGATCAAGGGCCCCAAGACCATCGCCTTCCGCTACAAGGCCAAGGAACGCCAGCGCAGCAAGCGCGGGCATCGGGCCCAGTTCACCCGGCTGCAAATCGAAAAGATAGAAGGGTAAGGTAACGAGACATGGCCCACAAAAAAGGCGCCGGCTCCAGCCGCAACGGCCGCGACAGCAATTCTCAGCGCCTCGGCGTTAAGAAGTTTGGCGGCGAGCGCGTGCGCTCCGGCAACATCATTATCCGCCAGCGCGGCACCCACATCCATCCCGGTCTCAACGTGGACCGCGGCCGCGACGATACCCTGTTTGCCATCGCCGACGGCATTGTCACGTTCGAGACCATGCCCAACGGCCGCAAGCGCGTCAGCGTCCGTCCCGCAGTAGCGGTCGTGGCAGCGGCCGAGGCCGAAACACCCGCGCCGACCGCCTAGCGGTCGCCTGGAATGGACAGCCCGGTTCCCCCGAGTCGCGTAACGTCCCGCCCCTGAATTACGCGGCCGACGGAACCCCCTGGGCACAGTTGGGGCAGAGGTCAACATGAAGACAGGTATTCATCCCAAGTTTTTCCCGAACGCCACCGTCACCTGCTCGTGCGGCAACACCTGGCACACCGGCTCCACCCGCGAGGTGATCCACACCGACATGTGCGGCCAGTGCCATCCCTTCTACACCGGTGAGCAGCGCCTGGTGGACACCGAAGGCCAGGTGGATCGCTTCTACAAGAAGCTGGAAATCCGCGACCAGTTCCGCGCGCAGCAGGCCGCGCGCGAGACCACCCAGGTCTCGCCCGACCAGCCCGTGGCCAGCCTGGAGCTGGGCGCCCGGCCCGAGGCCGCCCTCACCGGCGCCGCCCTGCACACGGTGGCCGATGTGCTGGAGCGTCTCAACGCCGGCGGCGACGAAGCCTTCCTCTCCATCGAAGGCTTTGGCCGCAAGAGCCTCATCGACCTGAAGAAGCGCCTGCGCGCCCGCGGCTTCCTGCCCGAAGGCGCCCCCGAGGCTGAAACCGCTCCCACGGCGGAATAAGGCCCGGCCAAACGCTAAGGGGCCGCGGTGAATGCGCCCTGCCGTTGCGCGTACACGCTGATAAGGTTATAAGGGCAGATGCCGGGCGCATCTGCCCTTTCTTAATTCCGCACCCACTGAAAGCCAGCCCATCCTGCTATGAGACACACGAACGGCTCCATTGAGGTTGTGACCGGCTCCATGTTCAGCGGCAAGACCGACGAGCTCATCCGCCGCCTGCGCCGCGCGCGCATCGCCCGGCAGAGCGTGCAGGTGTTCAAGCCCGCCATCGACATTCGCTACGCGGTGGAGAAGGTCACCTCCCACGCCGGCGGCGAGTTTGACGCCACGCCCGTGGGCTGCGCGGCCGACATCCTCTCGCTGGTCCGTCCGGACACCACCGTGGTGGCCCTGGATGAGGCCCAGTTCTTCGAGCCGGAGGTGGGCCGCTACTGCCAGGAACTAGCCGAGCGCGGCCTGCGCGTGATCGTGGCCGGGCTGGACACTGACTTTCGCGGCCAGCCCTTCGGGCCGATGCCCGAGCTGATGGCCATTGCCGAGCGGGTGGACAAGCTGCACGCCATTTGCGCCGTCTGCGGTGACGAGGCGGCGCGCACACAGCGCCTGATCGATGGGCAGCCCGCCTATTATGACGAGCCGGTGGTGGTCGTGGGCGCCAGCGAGCTGTACGAGGCGCGCTGCCGGCTGCACCACGACGTGCCGCACCGCTAGAGGAGCCCGCATGCTCGACTATCACGACATTCTCCAAGAAGTGCTGGTCAGCGAAGAACAGCTCCAGGTGCGCATCCGCGAGCTGGGCGCGCAGATCACCCGCGACTATGCTGGACAAGACCTACTGCTGCTGTGCATCCTGCGCGGCGGCGTCATGTTCCTGGCCGACCTCATGCGGTGCATCGATCTGCCGCATGCCATCGACTTCATGGCGATTTCTTCCTACGGCGTGGGCGCGCGCAGCTCCAGCGGCAACGTGCGCATCTCGCTGGACCTCAATCAGAGCATTGAAGGGCGCCACGTGCTGGTGGTCGAAGACATCGTCGACACCGGCCACACTATTGCGGCCGTGCTGGAGCTGCTGGCCACGCGCCGGCCGGCCTCGCTTAAGATCTGCGCACTGCTCGACAAGAGCGAGCGCCGCGAGGTGCCCGTGCCTATCCACTACATCGGCTTCGACATCCCCAATAAGTTTGTCTTTGGCTACGGACTGGATGTGGATGAGTTGTTCCGCAATCTGCCGTTCATTGGTGTCGTCAAGCCGGATTGGTATTTGAGGCCGGAGGATGCTCGGTAGAAGGGTCGCACATGAGCGCCTTGGATCGTCCCCCCATCGAGTTGCCGCCAGTTGTCGCTGAAATCCGCGCCGCGCTGCCGGGTGACCTGCCGGTTTGGCTGGTGGGCGGCGCCCTGCGCGATGCGTGGCTGCGGCGCCGCATCCGCGACCTCGACTTTGCCGTGGACGGCGATGGCCTGGCGGCCGCCCGCGCCGTGGCCCGCGCGCTGGAGGCCGACGTCTATCCCCTGGATGTCGAGCGCGGCGTGGGGCGCGTGATCCTCAACCGCGACGGCGAAGAACTGACCCTGGACTTTGCCCGCCTGCGCGGCCCCGACCTAACCGCCGACCTAACCCTGCGCGACTTCACCATCAACGCCATGGCGGCCAGGCTGGAGGCGCCGGCCGAGGTCATTGACCCGCTCAACGGCCAGGCCGACCTGCGCGCCCGCCTGGTGCGTGCCTGCACGGACGCCTCCATTCGGGACGACCCGGTGCGCGGCATCCGCGCCGTGCGCCTGGCCACCGAGCTCAACTTTCGGTTGGACAAGCCCACGCGCGCTCACATCCGCGCCGAGGCCCCCGCCCTGGCCAACGTCTCGGCCGAGCGGCGGCGCGACGAGTTTATCCGCTGCCTGGGCGGCCCGCGCCCGGCCGCCAGCGTGCGGGTGCTGCATTCACTTGGGCTGCTGCCCCACCTCGTGCCCGAGCTGGCCGCGCTAAAGGGCGTCACCCAGTCGCCGCCGCATGTTTACGATGTGTGGGAGCACACCCTGGCCGTCGTCGCGCGCCTGTGGGACATATTGAGCGTGCTGCGCCCCGTCCACGATGTCGACACCGCCTCCGACTTGATCTTGGGCCTGGTCTCGGTGCGCCTGGGCCGCCACCGCCACGCCTTGGACCAGCACCTGAGCGCGCGCCTGGCCGGCGACCGGCCGGTGCGCTGGCTGTTGATGCTGGCGGCCCTGCTGCACGATGCCGGCAAGCCCGCCACGCGCACCGTGGACCCTGACGGCCGCATCCGGTTCTTCAATCACGACCAAGTCGGCGCCGCGCTTGCCAGCCAGCGGCTGGCGGAACTGCGCCTGAGCAACGAAGAGATCCGCCGCGCCAACACCATCGTGGCCCACCACCTGCGCCCCTTGCTGCTCGCCCACGAGCCCCAGGTCACGCGCCGCGCCATCTACCGCTTCTTCCGCGACACGGGTGCGGCCGGCGTTGACATTATCCTGCTGGCCCTGGCCGACTTCCTGGGCACCCACGCCGACGGCCCTCCACCCATCCAGGAATGGAACCGGCTGCTCGATGTCTGCGCCGAGCTGCTGCGAGCGTACTTCGAGCAGCCGAGCGAGGCGGTGGACCCGCCCGCCCTCATCACCGGCGATGACCTCATGGCGGAGCTCAAGCTCAAGCCCGGACCCCAGATCGGCGCGCTGTTGGACACCGTGCGCGAGGCCCAGGCCGCCGGCGAGGTCGTGGACCGCGACAGCGCCCTGGGCCTGGCGCGCCGGCAGATGGACCACGGTTAAATACAGCGGCCCGCTCTGGGGAGCGGGCCGCTGTATTTAACCGACATAACTGACCATGACGTGGGCTAAGGATAAACCTCGGTCAGGACGGGTTCATAGAAGCAGCGGCATCCCTGCGGGTGTGAACAGCCTTCGACGGGCAAGACGGGCGGGTCGGTTTTGGGATAAGCGCCCTGCACCGACGCACAAGCCGGGCAGCAATTGTCCGCCACCGAGACACGCACGAGACTGATACGCTCATTCGTCTGCATGCGTTTTAAGGCCAGGGCCGTGTGCGATGACGTGCGCAGGTCCGCGCCACAGCGCGGACAGGCCAGCACCTCGTCGGTGGATTGAGTGTTGCAGTTGCCGCAGCTTTGCACGCGAGTTTCCTTCCGGGTTGAAGCAGCGCCGAGGGCGGCGCTTGGGATGGCGTTGGGTTGATGAGACCGGGGCAATTGTACGGAAGTTCACACAAAAAGCAAGCGAAAGGGGGGAATCTAGGGCGTTCTGGCTCACAACTCTGCTTCGTCTTGCAATGCCTTGAGGGCCCTCAGTGTGGGCAGGTGCAGTTTGTCTTTGACACGCAGAATGGCCTCTTTCGTCGCAATCAGGCCGTCGAGACCCAAAACTTGTACAACCACATCATCCACCTGTACGGTTCGCGCCAGCCGAGCAACCTGTTCATAATCGCCGATGCCGGCCAACACGCCCATCAGATCCACTCGGCCAAAATCAGTTATCAGACTCATGTCCTCGGTTAGCAACGCAGTTTGTATATCACTTATGGCTGAACGCAGCAGCGCACTATGGGGAGCCAGCGCCCTACAAAGGCGCGCAATTGTTTCCGGCTCCCGTCTAAAGCAAACGTCGAAATCGAGGGTTAAGTAGTCAGCGCCTTGCAATATCATGGCAACGCCGCCAACGATGACGACATCGGCCTGGGCGCCGGCAATGACCTTGACGAGTTCATCCAAACGAGGCTCAACGACTGGCGGCATGTTCCGGTGCCTAATGGCAGCCAGTGATTGAGCTACAGAGGCCGAGCGTTGCGCAGGGTTCGCCAAGAGCGCAGGCCCGCCTGCAGCATGGACAGGCGCTGTGCTGGCGTCAACTTCAAGTTGTAGCGCAAGGCTTCCAGGTCTACCCCAAACGCCGTGGCTTCGGCCAAGATCGTCGCGACCTCAGCCGGTGACCACCGGACGTTCGGTGCAGTTCGATTCTCCATTACAGAAGTTTGGGCAAGCTTTGGATCGGCCATATTGGACCTCCGGTCGCGCGGTAGCCACGCACACCTGAGAGTGTAGCGCAACAAACCGGCTGGGCCAAGGGCCCCGCCTCTGTTCCGAGAATCGAAAAAGCCCTGGCGCGGGCTTTCTCTCAGGTGACCCCAGTAGGATTTGAACCTACAACCTAACGCTTAAGAGGCGCTTGCTCTGCCATTGAGCTATGGGGCCGAGTATTTGTTTCGGCGTGGATTCTACCACAGCTCCCAGTGCGCCAATAAAGCCAGACTGTGGGCCTGCTTGTAAAACCAAGGCAAAATTATACCCAAAGCTCGGGTTCTGTCAATGTAATAGCAAACTACGGCGCTGGTATGTGAGGCAAAGTGACGCGGATCTAGCCCTCTATTCCGCCTAAGATCGCCGACAACTGCTGCCTCACCCCCTCCGGCCCCTCCGCGGTGTCGTCCAGCGTGAAATGTTCAAGCGCCGGCGCCTCATACAGTGGGAGGATCTTGCGAGCGTAATCCGCACCAACGGTGTGCTGCCGGCCTGCCAGACGCTCTTCCCAGCGCCCGGGCGCGCACTGCACCAGGACAAAGCGGGCCAGCGCAAAGCGGTCGCGGATCCACTCACGGTGCTTCTGGCGCAGCAGCGGCACGGCCACCGCCAGGCGGGGGTATTGGGTGGCCAGCGCCGCGATGCGATCCAGCAGGCGCCGATGAAAGTCATCGCGCCGCTCTTCGGAGACCACCTGCCCGGCCGCCACCAGACGGCGATAGTCCTCGGGGATGTCGGCGTCCGATTCGTGGAAGTGGAAGCCAAACTCGTCGCGCAGGAGCTGGCCCGCGTACGACTTGCCCGCTCCTGGCAGACCAAACAGGATCAGCAGCATTGGCGGCCTTGGCACGAGTATAATCCACGCATGAAATTCTGCCTCGTACCCCTTCGCTGCATCCACCACCTTTAAGCGTGTCGCGCCCATCGTCTAGTTCACCCGCCCCGGCCGTTCCGGCGCGCTTCTACTATGGCTGGGTCATCGTGGCCGTGTCGGCTGTCACTTTGGCGGTCGTCTTTGGCGTGCGGCTGTCGTTCTCGGTCTTCTTCGTCGCCCTGATCGACGAGTTCGGCTGGCCGCGCGCCAGCACCTCCCTGGTTTTTTCGCTCAGCATGGCCGTATTTGCGCTGACGTCAACCTCCGCTGGCATGGCGCTGGACCGCTGGGGCGCGCGCCGCACGTTCGCGACCGGCGCCGTGGTGCTCGCGCTGGGGCTGCTGCTGAGCAGCCGCATCCAAACACTGCCTCAACTGATGCTGGCTTACGGCGTCGTGGCCGGCCTGGGCATTACCATCCTGGGCTTAGCGCCGCAGGGCGTCCTGGTGGCGCATTGGTTCAAGCGGCGGCGCGGCATCGCGCTGGGCCTGACCTTTGCGGGCACCGGGCTGGGCGCGCTGCTGCTGGTGCCAGGGGCTGAGCGCCTGATTGAGGCGGTTGGCTGGCGCAGCACGTATGTGTTCCTGGCGGTTCTGACCCTGGCGCTCTTGCCCTTGATGCTGCTGTTCCTGCGGCGATCCCCCGAGCAGCTTGGCCTGCACCCCGACGGCGACCCGGAGCCGCCGCAGGGTGAAGACGCGCGAGCTGCGAACGGGGCATGGAGCATGGCGGCCTCGGCCCGCACCCCTGCCTTCTGGCTGCTGTTATTGGGCGGTGTGGGCGCAATCGGGCCGCTGCGGATGCTCACCGTACACCAATTGGCGGCCGTCGTGGATGCCGGATTTGACCGGGCTTTTGCCGCGTCGGTCATTGGCCTGGCGGGCGGCGTGACCGCGGTGGCTTTTGTGCTATCGGGCGCCCTCTCGGACCGGCTGGGCCGCCGCGCGACGTATGCCTTGGGGTCGGTGTGCCTGCTATTGGGCGTGATCGTCCTCGGCCGGCTGCACGACCCCAGCCAAACCTGGGCGCTATTGCTCTATGCGCTGCTGCTCGGGCTGGGCGAAGGCTCGCGGTCATCGCTGCTGTCTGCGATTGCCAGCGACCTTTTCCCCGGCCGGGCCATGGGGGCCATCAATGGGGCCGTGGGGGCGGCCTCGGGCTTTGGCGCCGCCGTCTTCCCCTGGCTGGCGGGATGGCTGTTCGACCGGACCGGCCACTACACGACCGCGCTGGCCGCGGCGGGCGTGGCTATCATTGTCTCGGCCATCGCCTTGTGGCTGGCGCCGCGGGCGGCGCAGCAAACGATGCTACAATCCAGCGCATGAACAGCGCACCGACCACGGCGGTCGAGCGGGCTCAGGCACTCGGCATCGACATCAGCCTGCTCATCGAGAACTTGCGCCTATCGCCCACCGAACGCGTGCGCCGCGGCGAGGCTTTCGCACGCTTCGCGTTGAGCATCCGGGAACAGGCGCGCCAGGCGCGCGAACGCGAGGCCAACCATGCAGCCGACGCAGACCGAGCAAATCCTGAAGAAGCTGCATGACGATGGCGTGGCGTTTGCCATTGTCGGCGGCGTGGCTGGTCTGACGCACGGACTCGGCCGGGCCACCTATGACGTCGACGTGTGCTACTGGCGGCATCCCGATAATATCGAGCGTATCTGTCGGTCACTGGTTGGCCTTGAGCCACGCCTGCGCGCCCCACACACGCACGTTCCGTTCGAGCTCAATACCGCCACAGTCACGGCCCTGCGCGATCTTCCCCTGGAAACGACCTGGGGCGCGGTGGATTTGCTGGCCGAGGTGACCGGCCTGGGAGACTATGCAGCCGTGCTGGGCTTCACGGAGACTCTGGAACTCTTCGAGCGCCCGATGCGGGTGCTGAGCCTCGACGGCCTGATCCGTGCCAAGCAGGCCGCGGGCCGGCCGCTAGACCTACTCGATGTCGCTGCGCTGGAAGCACTGCGCGACCTGCGGCAGCCGCCAAATCGATAGGGTCACGGTTCGCTGACAAGAAAAACGGGCGCTTACAGCGGACGATACACCACCGCCAGCCTGAGCGCCCACAGTAACAGCGCTACCAGCAGCCCCACGCAGATCAGATAGACACCCGCCAGCCCTACCCAGGGCAGAATCGCAAAAACCAGCAAAGGCGCGGCGGCGCTGCTCAGGTCGCCGAACGTATGCATGACGCCGAGCGCCCGCCCACGGCGCGCGCCGGCGGTGACGTCCCCCAGCAGGGTCGTCGCCAGGCTCTGGTTGCTGCCGCCGGCCACGGCTACCAGCAGCACGCCGGGGACAATGCCCAGCGGGTGGCCGGAACCCAACAAGGCAAAGCCCAAAACCCCCGGCAGCAGGCCGAGCGTCACCACACGCCAACGGTTGCGCAGCCGGTCTGACCACAGGCCGGCCAGGGGCGCGGCAAACATGCTGATGAGGGTGTTGGCGCCCAGCAAGACGCCGGTCAGCGTGGCGATGCCCACAATCAGCCCGCTAGCGAGCCGCACTTCCCCCCACCCCGCCTGGATGGCCAGTCCCAGGCTGGCCGTCAGGACACCGGCTATGACAAAGCGATTGGCCCCGTACAGCAGGGTGGCCGCCGCCAGGCCTGTGCGGGCATTCATGACGACCGGCCCAGGCGGCACGGGGGCGGTAGGCAGAACCGCCGTGGGCACCCGGTCGCCGGCCTCCAGTGGCTCGGGCAGGTGCTCGACCGGACGGGTTCCGCGCGTTTCGGGCAGCAGCAACAACGCGATGACAGCGCCCAGGCCGGTCACGACCGCCGCCACCCGCAGGGCCTGGTGAAAGCCCAGCAGGTCGGTCAGAAAGCCGCCGACCGGAAAGCCCAGCGCGCCGCCCAGAAAGAATGACAGTTGGTACAGGCCCGTCCAGCGCCCACGGTCTTCGGCACGCGTCACATCCAGGATGATGGTATTGCCGCCCACCCAAATGCCCGACCAAGCCACGCCCCACAGCAGCCGGCCCACCAGGAGCGGCCAGAACCCCTGGGTCCAGCCGTAGATGGCGGTGGACAGCGTGCCGATAAACAGCGAGGGGATGAAGAACCAACGGCGCGGCCAGCGATCGTACAGCAGGCCGGCCGGGCCGTTGAGCAGAAGCCGGATCCAGCGATTGGCACTGAGAAGAATGCCCACGCTCGCCAGTGTGATGCCGGCGTCGGCCAGATGGGTGGGCAGCACGGCATACAGCGCGGTGTCACCCATCAGCGACAGCGCCGTGCCCAGGCCGATGGGCAGCAGCACCCGCCACACCGGCCACTGCAGCCGGGTTTGAGGCGGCGCGGTTACGGATGACATTCAGTTCTCCCTATGCCGCTTCAAAAATCTCATCGACACAGCGGCCCTCCCATTGGGGCACTGGCCCCACTCCCAGCAGCCGCGCAATGGTGGGTGCCGTGTCGAGATGGCTGACCGGCGTGGCGATGGTGCAGCCGCGGCAGAGGCCAGGACCCGCCGCCAGCCACGGCACGGTCAGGTCTTCGGGGATGGGCAGGCCGTGGTCGCGGTCGTGGCCGCCATGATCGGCTTGCACGACCACGGCGAAGTCGTCGCCGAGATCGGCCACCACGCTGCCCAAGGCCGCGTCCACCCGCTCGAGCTGCGCCAGGTATTCCGGCGACATCCAGCCGTGGTCGTGGCCGACGGCATCGATGGTGCCAAAGTAGATAAAGATGAAGTCCGGCCGATCGCGCGTGAGAATTTGGCGGGCCGCGGCCGCCGTGATGTCATCGCCGTCAGGGTCGTGCTGGCTGTGGCGGAAGAAAGCGGCGTCGAGGCTGCCAGGCCGGGCCAAGTCGCGCAGGTGCTCCCAATTGTAGAGGAACGCGGTGCGCTTACCCGCGGCGTGCGCCACCTCAAACAGGCCCGGCACGGGCCGGGCCATGGGCTGCCATGCGTTGGAGGTGATGCCATGCCGCTCAGGCGGCACACTGTGGAAAATGGTGGTGTGGTTGGGCAGGGTAATGCACGGCATGACGGCCGTGGCCCGCAGGGTGGATGAACCGCGCGCACGCAGGCCCGACAGTGTGGGGACATGGGCCGCGGCGAGTGCGTCCGGTCGCACACCGTCCAGCATGAAGAAGGCAACTCGGTTCATTGAGACTCCCTATCCGATTCAAATAAGGCTTGCGGCCCGCCGTGCTACAAGAGTGCGCGCGGCACGGACTCCGCCCAGCGCTGGCTGAAGTGCGGCGCGTCGTTGATCCGCACTTCCAGGTCCAGGGTGATGTGAAAGTGCGTGGCGGTGGATTGGATCAACGCGTCGGTGCGGCCCTGGATGACGTGGTTGGGCCGCACGACCCGGCACACATGCCAGCCGCGCACGCTGGCATCGGCCGGGGCGCGCGGGTCGACCTGCGAGTGTGAGCCAAACTCGCGCTGGATGACGGCGGAGGCCTGCGGCCGAAACTGGGTGGCATAGCGCACGACCACGGTGGTGATGCCGGTGAGCACGTCCTGCTCCACGCGCCAGGTGGGCGGCTCCACGGCGGTTGAGTGCCGGCTGGGCTGCTTGGGCGAGGGGCGGAAGGCCGAAGGCGTGGCACTGCCTTGGGCCGGCACTGCTGGCAGCACCAGGCACGACGGATACGCGCTGCCAAAGTGGACGGTGTTGGTGCCCAACTCTGGGGTGGGCCAGACGTTCGGAAAGTCCGCGCTGGCGACACTCAACCGGATGCGGTGGCCCGGCGCGAAGATCCAGGCCGTGGTGTCGATCTGGATGTCCAGCGCGTAGATCGTCCCCGGCTCCAAAGCGGTCGGCGCGCTGAACGACTCGCGCCGGGTGCCGTTGAGCATGCCCTTGGCCACGAGGTGCGACGTGCCGTCGGGTGACACATCGCTCAGGCTGACCGCGAACCCCATGACCGTCGCCGTCGAGGCCACATGCAGGGTGACGCTTGGGCGACCCAGGATGTGAATTTCTTCGCCCAGCGGCGGCGTGGTGAAGACCAGCGAGAGGGCTTCGTCGGGCCGCTGATCACCCGGCAGCCCGAATTGGAGACCGCCCGACCACAGGCCGCCCGTGAGGCCGACGGTGGGCGTATAGATGTAAGCCGCCTCACCGGGCTCGCCGGGTTGGCCGGCGAGGCTATTGCCGGCCTGGAGATATAGGCGCCGCTCCGCCGCGCCGGGCACGGGCCAGGCGGTCTCGGCGCGCCACTCGCCGGCGGCCTCCAAACGGTCCACCACCGGGGCTTCGTAGCGCTGCATGTAGATCGTGATGGGCGGCTCGGCCATGAGGCCGGTGTCGCGGCCCTTGCACCAGTGGTCCAGCCAGCGCACCACCTCGTGCAGGTGGTCGATGCGCGGGCCAGGGATGGCGCTGTCGGGGTAGGCGTGGTTCCACGGCCCAATGAGCACCTTGCGCGGCACCTGGAGCGCCTCGTATAGGCGCAGGGGCGGGTTGGGATAGCCATCGCGCCAGCCGCCGATCATAAACACCGGACACTGGATGCGCTCGGGCGTGTCGCGCACCGAGCCCTGGCGCCAGTAGGGTCCATCCACCTGGTGGGCCAGCCACTTCAGCAGGTAAGGCTCGTTGTGGCGCAGGTGCTCTTCCCACACTTCGGCCCAGCCCTCGCCGGACCACTCCGGGAAAGGCGGCATGGCGTTCCAGGCGACCATCCGCGCGCCGTACCAGCCCACGTCGTAGTACATGCGCAGCAGACCGCCGCGATAGTGACAGTCATCGGTGTAGCGGTCGTCGGTGAAGTCGACCGGGATGATGCTCGTGAGGTGCGGCGGCGCGTGCGCGGCCACCTGCAGGGCCGTGAAGCCGCCGTACGAGATGCCCATCATGTTGACGTGACCATCGCACCAGGGCTGCTGCGCCAGCCATTCGATGGCGTCGTAGCCGTCGAGCTGCTCCCGCGGCGTGTACTCGTCGGTATTGCTGCCTTCCGAGCCGCCCGTGCCGCGGATGTCCACGCGGGCCACCACGTAGCCGTGACACGGCAGGACTTCGTAGTAGCGGTAGCCGGGGGCGACCTCGTCCTTGCGGTAGGGGATGTAGTCCATCACCACCGGCCAGCGGTCGTCGGGGCCGCCGCCGGCCGGCAGGTACAGGTCGGCGGCGAGGCGCACGCCGTCGCGCATGGGGATCATGACGTTTTTGACAACCCGCACCCCGTCGACATACGGCATCGTATTGGCAGACATATAACGCTGGCTCCCGGGCCCTTCTCAGGCCGCAAAATCCTCAAACCGATGCAGCGTGGGCATCCGCACCGGTCCCGCGTAAATCGGGTTGGTGATGGCCAGCATCTGGCCGTCGGGTGTCAATACGTCAAACCGATACCAGGCCGGCTCTCCGGCCACGGCTTGATCGGTGGCGTGCAGCTCCGCGCCGTCGCCGGCCACCGGCGCTTCGGCCAGGGGCAAGCCGTTCTTCACGAGAATGGCCCGCGCGGGCTCGGGACAGGCCCACACGCGCGCGTTCAATTCTATCTCGCCGATCCATTCACCCAGGTCGGCGCCGATGGCGTGGATGCTGCCGTTGGCACGCGCCTGGAAAGACGCCCGCGGCCCCATGCTCACATAGGCGCGGCGCTGGCGCACGGCTCCTAATATGGCCTGGCCGGAGAGTTCAGCGGCATAGACATACGTGCTGGGCCGGCCGAGGCGCTCGGCGGGTTTCTGCTCGCCGGGCGGGGGCGCGGGCCGGTGAAAGTCGCTGCCGCCAATTGCGGTGTGGCGGTAGCCCGCGTTGAGCCAATGCGTCCACAGCGCGATGGCGCGCGGGTTGTCGCGCTGGTTGCCGGGCCAGCTCGGGTCGTTCCAAATCTCCAGGCAGTGTACCTGGCGCAGGTCGGTTTCGGGGAACTCCCACGCCCACGGCACCAGCAGGGGGTGGTTGATGGAGTTCAGCGCGCCATGCGCGGCCGTGGCGCGCAGCAGGTCGTTCATGGTGGGAAACGGGTCGGTCGCGCCGGGCCGGTCCACGTAGCCGCCGCCCACCTGCTTGAGCCAGGCCGCGTCCGCCGCTACCTCCACACCCAGCACGTTGTAGTGGCCGCGCTTGTAGGTGACCTCCAGGCCGGGGATGACCAGGAAGTCTTCGGCGAAGTGCTCGTAGGCGCCGGCGTTGTTGTGATCGGTGATGGTCAAGAAATCCAGCCCTTCGGACCGGGCCAGCGCCAGCAGCTCGGCGGGCGACAGCACCCCATCGGAATGATGGGTATGGCAGTGAAAGTCGCCCCGGTACCAGTCCGGCTGGGGGTTGAAGACCTGGCTGAGTGAGAGGGGCATAGCGGACTCCTTGAGAGTATAGATCAGTCGCCGGGGTGGGCGGCCAGTTCGGCGGCCACCGGCAAGCGCGGCTTGAGACCCGCCGGCAGGGTGAACGTCAGAAGCAAGGTCACGCACACGCACACGCTGCCGGCATAGAGCGGCAGGGCCGGCGCGCGGGCGTACAGCAGGCCGGCGGCGTAGGGGGCCACGGCCAAGCCCAGGCGCATGGCGGTTTCGTAGAAGCCGTAGCCAAAGCTGAGGGTGGCCTGGTCGAGGCTGCGGGCCAGCCGTCCGATCATGAAGGGACGGATGAGCCGGTTGCTGCCGTGAATAAAGTACGCCAGCACCACCCACGGCATCAAGGGCGTGAGCAGCAGGACCAGGCTGGCGAGGATGGCCACGGCCTGCGACAGGGCGATGGCCCAGGGGCGCTGCCCGCGCAATTGGCCGAACAGCAACGAGAGCGTGATGATGCCCAGCGAGCCGACCGTGCCCAGCAGCCCGATCTGCCCCAGGGTCACACCGCGCACATCGACCAGGAACTTGGGCGCCATGACTTGGCCCAGCTCAATGCCCATAAACAGCAGGAAGGCAAAGGCGATCTGCCAGAGAAACCGCCCGTTGGCCACCAGCCGGCGCGCATCGCCCCGCCCGGCCACGGAGGACGGTGAGACGGGCTGGTTGGTGAGCGGCAGCAGCGCCAGGGAGGAGAGCAGGAAGAAGACGGCGGCGCAGAGATACACCGCGCGCAGTCCCCACACTTCGCCGATCCAGCCGCCGACGGCCGGCGACAGAATGCTGCCGATGGCGGAGGCGCTGCTGAGGATGGCAAAGGTGCGCAGGACGCTGCCCTCGTGCTGGGAGGCCGCCACGTAGCCGTGATAGGCGGGCATGGCAAAGTTGGACAGTTGGTAGATGATCATGGCCGGGATGAGCCAGCGCCAATCGGGCGCCAGGGCCATGGCCAAGGTGGCCACGGCTCCCAAGACCCAGCCGGCCAGGATCACAGGCTTGCGGCCACGGCGGTCGGCCCACAGGCCGATGGGGATATACAAGAACGTCACGACCAGGCCGCCAATCGCGAGCACAAAGCCAATCTGCTCGGCCGTGGCTCCGAGGCTCGCGATGTACAACGGCTGGATGTACCAGAACAGCGACGCGCCAAAGCCCCACAGAAAGCTGCTGAGGTACAGGCAGCGCTGGTCGGGCGTGAGAGCAGTGAAGCGACGGTACATGAGTGGGTCAGGTGGGCCTGCGGCGGCGGCGAATAGTACGCTCGCCCGCCGTCTGTGGACAACGGCGGGCGGGTACAGGCCGAGCTGCGTGAATGGGATGATTTAGGTGGCCGTGGCGAGGACCGGGTTGGGCAGCAGGGCCGCCGGGGTGCCCGCCTCGACCAGGTGGCAGGCCACATAGTGATTGGGCAGCGCCTGGCGGTAAGCGGGCGTCTCGTCGTAGCAAATTTTCTGCGCCAGCGGGCAGCGCGAGCTGAACACGCAGCCCTTGGGTGGGTTGGCGGGGCTGGGCAGCTCTCCCTGCAGGATGATGCGCTTGCGCTGCCGCTCCAGGCGCGGCTTGGGGATGGGCACGGCCGAGATGAGCGACTGGGTGTAGGGGTGCAGCGGGTTGCGGAATAGATCGTCGCGCGCGGCCAGCTCCATGACCTTGCCCAAGTACATGACGGCCACGCGGTTGGACAGATGGCGCACCATGCTGAGGTCGTGGGCGATGAAGAGATAGGTCAGGCCGAGGCGGTCCTGCAAGTCCTGCAGCAGGTTGATGATCTGGGCCTGGATGGACACGTCCAGCGCCGAGATGGGCTCGTCGCACACCACCACGTTGGGGCTGAGGGCCAGCGCACGGGCGATGCCCAGCCGCTGCCGCTGCCCGCCGGAAAACTCGTGCGGAAAGCGGTTGATGAAGCCAGGGTCCAGGCCGACCAGGGTCAGCAGCTCGGCGGCCTGGGCCGGGATATCATGCGGCTGGATCTGGCCGTGAATGATCAGCGGCTCGGTGATGATCTTGGCGACCGAATGGCGCGGGTTGAGCGAGGCATACGAGTCTTGAAAGATCATCTGCATCTGCGGCCGCAGCTTGCGCAGGTGTTCGGTGTCCAGGGTGGTGAGGTCGACGTCGCGCAAAAAGACGTGGCCAGAAGTTGGCCGGTGCAACTGCAGGATGGCTCGCCCCGTGGTGGACTTGCCGCAGCCGCTCTCGCCCACCAGCCCCAGGGTCTCGCCCTGGCGGATTTCGAACGAGACGCCATCCACGGCTTTGAGCAGCCCCGGCTTGCGGCCGGCGAGCAGGCTGCCCGGGATGCGAAAGTGCTTTTTCAGGTCCGTTACCCGCACCAGCGCCGGGTGCTCAGTGGTCATGGCGGGCCTGGCCTTTCTCCACGTCGTAGAAGCAGGCGGCCTGATGGCCCAGGGCCACCGTGCCCAGCGCCGGATTTTCATGCCAGCAGCGGTCGAACACATAGCCGCAGCGCGGCGCGAACGGACACTGCGTGGGCGGCTGGAAGAGGTTGGGCGGGCTGCCCTTGATGTTGATCAGCCGCTTGGTTCCGGCTTCATCCAGGGTGGGCAGCGCGCCCAACAGCCCGATGGTATAGGGATGGCGCGGCGCATCGTACAGCTCGTCGACCTGCGCCTGCTCCGCAATCTGGCCGCCATACATCACCATGACGCGATCGGCCAACCCGGCCACTACACCCAGGTCGTGGCTGATCCAGATGACCGCCATGCCCAGCTCGGAGCGGAGGCGAGTGACAAGGTCCACGATCTGGGCCTGGATGGTCACGTCCAGGGCGGTGGTCGGCTCGTCGGCAATCAACACGCTGGGCCCGCAGGCGATAGCGATGGCGATCATCACCCGCTGGCGCATGCCGCCGGAGAACTGATGCGGGTAATCGCCATAGCGGTTGCGCGCGTGCGGAATGCCCACGTGCGCCAACAGGTCGATGGCACGGCTGCGGGCCTGGGTTTCGGTCAGGCGCAGGTGGCCGGTGAGCGACTCGGAGATTTGCTGGCCGATGGTGAGCACGGGGTTGAGCGACGACAGCGGGTCTTGGAAGATAAAGCCAATGCGGGCGCCGCGGATGTCGCGCAGCTCGGCCTCAGACAACTTGAGCAAGTCTGTCTGGCTCTGCTGGTCCGTAAAGAGGGCCTCGCCGGCGTAGACCTGGGCCGAACTCTCGGGCAGCAAGCGCAGTAGGGACATCATGGTCACGCTTTTGCCGCTGCCGCTTTCGCCCACAATCGCCAGGGTCTCGCCCTCGTTGAGGTCAAAGCTGACGCCGTTGACGGCGTGGACGATGCCCTCCTGGGTCTGAAAGCGAACTGAGAGGCCGCGCACTTGCAGGATGGGTTTCATGGCGCGGTCCTCCCCGCGCCGGCACCGCGCGTCATTTCCGGCCTCGCCGCAGGCGCGGGTCGAGCACGTCGCGCATCCAGTCCCCCATCAGATTCATGGCCAGCGAGGTCAGCGCGATAGCCAGGCCGGGGAGCGTGGCGATCCAGGGATAGCTGGTGAGGTACTTGCGCCCGGCTTCGAGCATGTTGCCCCAACTCGGCACGCTGGGCGGCACGCTGAGGCCCAGGAAGCCCAAGCCGGCCTCGTAAAAGATCATGGCCGACATCTCGAAGGTGGCCACGGTCAGCAGCGGGCCGATGAGGTTGGGCAGGATGTGGTCGAACAGGATGCGCCGGCGCGAGGCGCCGATGCTCACCGCCGACTCGACGTAGCCCGATTCGCGCAGCCGCAGCACCTCGCCGCGGGTGACGCGGGCAAAGATGGGGGCATCGGTAATGCCGAAGATCAGAATGACGTTGAGCAGGCTGCGCCCGAGGATGCCGGCAATAAAGACCACAAACAGCAGGTAAGGCAGCGCCAAGACAATGTTGATGACGGTCGAAATGGCGCCATCCACCTTGCCGCCGCTGTAGCCGGCCACCAGGCCAACGACCAATCCGAGGCTGCCCGCGATGAGCACGCCGAAAAAGCCCACGGTCAGCGACACACGCGTGCCGTAGATGATGCGGCTAAGCAAGTCGCGGCCCAGGTTGTCGGTGCCCAGCGGATACTCCCAACTACCGCCCACGTTCCAGGCCGGCGGCTGCTTGGCAACCGACAAATTTTGGTCGAGGGGGTCGTGCGGGGCCAGCACGGGGGCCAAGACCGCGGTCAGAACAATGATGGCGAAGAGGCTAACGCCCAGCAGGCCGGCGGTGTCGCGGCTGAGCAGCCGGAACAGGGTGCGCAGGCGGCCGCGAGCGGGGGCCGCGTTGGCGGGGGCTTGAGTGAGCGGCGGCACGGCGCTGGTGGGCGGGGTAAGCGTTGACTCACTCATAGCGGATCCTCGGGTCAATCAGCCCATAGGCGATGTCGGTCAGCATGGTCAGCGCAATGACGATCAGGCTGGTGAAAAAGGCGATGGCCTGCACCAGGGGGAAATCGCGGATCGAGATGGCATCGATGGCCATGCGGCCCAGGCCGGGCCAGGCAAAGACGCTCTCGATGATGACCGAGCCGCCCAGCATGTAGCCAAACTGGATGCCGATGACGCCGACCAGGGGAATGGCGGCGTTGCGCAGCGCGTGGCGGTAAAAGATGATGCGCGGGGCCAGCCCCTTGCTGCGCGCGGTGCGCATGTAGTCTTCGCCCATGATTTCCAGCACGGACGAGCGCGTGAGGCGCACCAGGCGGCCCATGGTGGGCAGGCCCAGCACGAAGGCCGGCATGAGCACCGAGGCAGGGACATCGCGGCCCGAGCTGGGCAGCCAGCGCAGGTTGACGGCGAAGACGATGATCATCACCAGGGCCAGCCAGAAGGACGGCACGGCCTGGCCAAACAGGCCCACGGCGCGCCCAAGCAAATCCACCGGGCCGCCCGGCCGCGCGCCGCCGATGAGGCCCAAGGGGATGGAGATACCGATGGCCATGATGAGGGCCACGAAGGCGAGCTGGAGGGTGGCCGGGAGCCGCTCCAGGATCAGCGGCAGCGCGGGCAAGCGGTAGCTGAGCGACTTGCCAAAATCGCCCCGCAAGATGTTCACGAGATAGTTGCCAAACTGCACGATGACGGGCTGGTCAAAACCCATCTGCTTGTTGAAGGCCGCCACTTGCTCGGCCGAGGCTTCGCGGGCCAGCATCACCCGGGCGGGATCGCCCGTGAGGCGCACCATGAAAAAGGTGAGGATGAGCACTCCGAGCAGCACCACAACGGCCTGGGTGATGCTCGAGAGGATGTAGCGGGACATCTGGCCGCCTTTCGCCAAGCCGAGGGCGCCTGGCCTTCAGCGCCGCTGGTGTACGCTGAAGGCCAGGCGCCGCTCGTTGCCTCTAAACTACTGAGCGTCGATCACGCTCACGTCCCAGAGGAAGTACTGTTCGGCCGGGCGCGGCTTGTAGTTCTGCACGCGCGTGTTCACGGCTTCAAAGACTTCCGGCAAGTAC
>CAYUYN010000040.1:0-18853 GCA_964449185.1 uncultured Anaerolineales bacterium
CAGCATGGGCGCGGGGCGCAGGCCCTGGCGCGCGGGCTGCGCGCCAACCAGCGCGCCGTGTGGGTGGATGACGGCGCGCCGTTGGACGCGGGCCTGAGCAACTATACTTTGGTGTACCTGGTGGGGCACGATACGTTTCAACTCTCCGCCAATGAGATGAACGCGTTGTACAGCCTGCTCCAGAACGGCGGCAGCCTGCTGGCCGAGAGCTGCCGACGCGATGCGGGTGCGGCCAGCCGCGCCGAGGCCTCATTCGTGGCGCTGTTTGGCGCGCTGGGCCTGAAGCTGGAAAGCGTCGGCGCGGGGCACCGCCTGCTCCAAGGGCCGGCGCTGTTCAATTCCCCGCCGGCAGGCTTCGAGACGGGCAGCGCGCCGCAGCTCCAGGGCGGCGAGGGCGCGCTGTACACCACCACCGATTACGGCTGCCTGTGGCATGGCGAGCGCCGGGGTGGGCCGGCCAACCGCGAAGAAATCCGCGCCGCGCACGAGTTTGGGGCGAACGTGCTGGATTGGGCGAGCGAGCGGGCCCGCCGGCGGGCCGAGCGCAAGTAGGGGCGTTCACACCCGCCCCACCGCAGGTGCTGGATTGAGCGCCCCTACAGCCCGCGTGACGAGCTACGACCAAGTCCCCTACCCCAGCCTGTCCCACGCGCAGTGCCACCCCAATGCGTTGGCCAGCCTGGGGATTTTGCTGGGGCTGACGCCGGCCCCGGTGGAGCACTGCCGGCTGCTGGAGATTGGCTGCGCCAGCGGCAGCAACCTGCTGCCCATGGCGCTGAGCCTGCCCGGGGCCACCTTTGTGGGCCTCGACAATTCGGCCCGGCAGATCGAGGCCGCGCAGGCCGCCGCCGATGCGGTGGGACTTACCAACGTCCGGCTGCTGCACCTCGACATCCGCGCGGTGACCGCCGAGCTGGGCGAGTTTGATTACATCGTCGCCCACGGCATCTACTCGTGGGTGCCGGCGGACGTGCGCGAGCATCTGCTGGCCATCTGCCGCCAGAACCTGGCGCCCCACGGCCTGGCTTACGTCAGCTACAACACCTACCCGGGCTGGCACATGCTGGGCACCCTGCGCGACATGATGCTCTTTCATGTGCGCGGCCTCGAAGACCCGCGCGAACGGGCGGCCGAGGCGCGCAGCCTGCTGAACTTCATGGCCGAGTCGGTGCCCACGGCGCAGCGGGCGCGCAGCACGCTCTTGAACGCGTACAGCGCCTTCCTCAAGGAGGAGATGACGCGCCTGGGCCCCAAGGCCGATGCCTTCCTGCTGCACGATGAGCTGGAAGAGGTGAATGACCCGGTCTATTTCTGGCAGTTTATGGAGCAGGCCGACCGGCACGGGTTGCAGTTCGTCACCGAGGTGGATTTTCGCGGCGCGCTGCCCAGCCATTACGCGCCGAAGGTCGCCGAGACCTTCATCCACAAGGCGCGCAACGTCATCGAGCAGGAGCAGTACCTGGACTTCCTGCGCAGCCGCAGCTTCCGCCAGACCTTGTTGTGCCACGCCGACCAGACGGTGCAGCGCAAGATTACGGCAGAACGGCTGGCCGGCTGCTTCGTGGCCTCGCGCGCTGTGCCGGAGGCCGCCCAGCCCAACCTGCACGCGCGCACGGTGGAAAAGTTCCGCGCCCTGGATGGCAGCGTGCTCTCGATTGACCATCCCGCCAGCAAGGCGGCCCTGGTACACCTGGCCGAGCAGTGGCCGCAGGCCGTGCCCTTTGACACCCTGCTCAGCGTCGCGCGCGCCCGCCTGAACGGTCACGGCGCTGAGGCGGTGGAGCCGCAGCCCGAAGATCAGCAGGTGCTGGCCGTCAACATTCTAAGGGCCTTCCTGCACAGTCCTGGCCTGATCGAGGTGCATGCCGCCCGGCTGCCCTTTGTGACCGAGCCTGGGCCGCGGCCGGTGGCCAGCCCCTGGGTGCGCTGGCAGGCGGGCGAAACAGGCCAGGTCACCAACCTGCGGCACGAGCGGGTCGATCTGGACCCGCTCAACCAGTTCCTGGTGCAGCACCTGGATGGCAGCCGCGACCTGGAAAGCCTGGTTGATCTGCTGTTGGCAGAATCGGTCGCCGGGGGTAAACTGGTGGTTGAGCAAGATGACGTAAAAGTAACCGACCCTGCCCAAATCAGGGCAGTAGTGTCCGCGGAACTCCAGGCGAATTTGCGGTGGCTGGCCAGCGCCGCACTGTTAGTCGCATAGGGTTCAAAACCGTTTATCATTCGGGGGCCGGGCGGCGGGGCGCGTTGAGTCCCTGGCGGGCTCGGCGGGAGTTAAACGCATGAGTGATGGCAATGTGGTGGACGTCGTTGACCGCGACGGTTGGCACAAAGAGTTCCCGGTAGCGAAGGCTATCGTCTCCATCGGCAGCGACCCGCGCAACGACGTGGTGCTCGAACGCACGCGCGGCGCGGGTGTTTCCGCGCGCCACCTCCAGCTCATTTCAACCTCCAGCGGTCCCGGCTATCGCCTGATCAATATGGGGGACACCGAGGTCCGGCTCGGCCAGGCCATGGAGCAAGGTCTGGCGCCGCGCGGCTCGGCCGAAATTGGCCCAAGCGGCAAAGTGAAGGTGGGCGAATTTACGCTCACCTTTTACGGCGGGGGTGGGGACGGCGTTGGCCGCCCGGCCGGGCGCGCGGGGACCGGCGGGCGCGACAGCGTTTCGCAAGCCATCGGGCTGACCCTGACCCTGGGCGGCACCCAGCTCGGCGTCGACCAGGCGCTCGACGGTGCGGTGACCGTGCGCAACCTGGGGGATAAGACCGGCGTACAGTTCCGGCTGGAAGCCGAGGGCCTCGATCCAGAATGCGTGGAGATCGGCCCGGCGCCCATCCTGTTCCCCAATGCTGAAAAGGAAGTCTATTTCCGGCTGCGCCACCCGCGGGCAGCCAAGCCGGCGGCCGGCGAGTTCCGGCTGCGCATCCGGGCCTCCGCGCCCAATGCCTACCCCGGCGAGAGCTCCACCGCCTCGGCGGTCATTCAAGTTGAGCCGTTCTACAGCCACGAGCTGCGGCTGCGCCTGGACTGACGGCTGCGTCGCAAAGGACCGCTGATGACCCGTCTGCTTACGCTCCCCCACCGCGCTCACCGGGCCCGGCTGCCGGCATTGCTGGCCGCCCTGGCGCTGGCGTCGCAGGGGGTGGCCGGGGCATACGCCCAGGCCACGGGACCGGCCGTGGCCATCACGGCGGTGGACAGCGAAGCCTTCCCCAGCGTCACCGCCCACCTGACGGTGACCGGCGCCAACGGCCTGCCGCTGGTGGGCCTGTCATCGGATAACTTCACCGTGGTGGAAGACGGCCAGACGGTGCCGGCCGGCGACGTGGCGCTGGAAAGCGACACGAGCCAACCCCTGACCCTGGTGCTGGCCGTGGACCTGGCCATGCCGGGCGCGGAGCTGCTGGCCGTGCAAGCCGCCCTGCGCGAATTTACCGACGCGCTGACCGCGCAGGACCAGGTGGCGCTGCTGACCTTTGCCGACGAAGTGGTCGAGGCGCAGGCCTTTACCAATGACAAGGTGGCCCTGGCCACGGCCATTGGCGGCCTAACCCCCGGCGGCAATGCCACTGTCTTCAACCAGGCCGCCGACAGCGCCGTGAACCTACTGTCCGCGCTGCCCGCGGGCCGCAAAGCCGTGCTGCTGTTCACCGACAGCGGCGACACGGCCAACACCCTGTCACCCGAGACCACCATCAACAACGCCCAGACGAACGGCGTGGCGCTATACCCCTTTGGCTACGGGCCCAAGGTGAACGAAACCATCATCAACAACTGGGCCCGCTTTACCGGGGGCCAGGCTTACCTGCTGGCGACACCCGGCGAAATCCAGGCGAACCTGGAGACTCTGGGCGTCCTGCTGCGGCAGAGCTACCGCATCACCTATACCTCCGGCGTGACCGCTGACAACGCCCGCCACGATCTGTCCATCGAGCTGGACTACCAGGACCAGACCGCGGCGGCCGAAAGCCGGTTCACCGCCGTGCCGGGCGAAGTGACGATTGAGGGCCTGACGATCGCCAATGGCCAGACCCTGCGCGGCATGGTCTTCCTGATCGCGGACGTCACCGCGCCCGCGCCGGTGGAGAGCGTGACCTTTCTGCTGGATGGGGAAACCCTGGTCGAGCTGACCTCCCCGCCCTACCGCTTCGATTGGGATACCGCCATGGCCGGGGCTGGCACCCACGCGGTGACCGTGGCGGCCCGCGACCGCGCCGGCAACACCGGCGAGCAGCAGGTGAGCGTGAATGTGGCGGTGCCCCCGCCGGTGGCGCCCACCTCCGCGCCGCTGCCCCCGCCGGTGCCCACCGAGAGCCGCGTGGTGGTCTTTGCGCGCAGCGCCCTGAGCGTGGGCCGCAGCGTGCTGGCAGCCTTGCTGCTGCTAGGCGCCTTCCTGATTGCGCTGGCGCTGTGGCTGCGCGCCCGCCGCGGTCAGCGGCCCCAAACCATCACCAATTACGCGGTGGAGCTGGTGAACCGCGGCAATGCCCGCACCCAGTATGAGCTGCGCGCCGAAGACCCGGCGCGCCTGATGAAGTTCCAATTCCTGATCAACGATGCCGGGCTGGCCATGCGCCAGGCGCCGGCGACCGTATCGCCCGCCGTGGCGCAGACCGTGCCCGCCGCCAGCCTGGCGCCAGCGCCGGCCGTCTCGACGAATGGCAAGGCCAACGGCAAAGACAAGAAGGCCAAAGGCCCCAAGCCCAAGAATGCACTGCAGAAGGCGCAGGGCGTCGCCTTTGGCACGGCCAAGATCAGCCAGCGCGTCAGCGGCTGGGTGGTGGCCGTTACCTATTTCCTGCCGGGCCGATTGAGCAGCAAGGTCCGCGTGCAGACCGCCCAGGCTCGCGACATCGGCTTCCAGGCGCAGGAAGCGGCCGAAGCACCTGACCGCTACAAGCGCATGGCCGACCACGTGGTGGACGTGGATGGGATCAAGGAAAAAATGGGCGCGGGCAAGGGCCAGGCCACCCTGCCCCCCGGCCAGGCCGCCGACGCAACCATGATGGCCGGCGCCACGGCCCCGACCATGGCGATGATGCCGGCCGGAACGGCCGCTACCGTGGCGGCGCCCCCGCCGCAGCCAGCCCTGGTGACCATGGCGTCCGCCGGCACGGCCGGTTGGGCGCTGACCCCCTACCTCGAGCCGGGCGGCAGCCTGACGATTAAGCTGCACATCGCGCCGGTGCGCGTGCCCAAGACGCAAAGCTATTCCTTCCGGGTGCTGTCGCGCTCGGCCGACAGCGGCGACCAGCACAAGCTGACGCAAATCGAGAACGGCAGCGTGGCGCTGGTGGCCAACCCGTGGTACCGGCAGATCCTGCCGTGGCTGTTGTTTGTGGTGATGCTCGGGGCGCTGGCCCTGCTGATTGTGTATGTGTTGAGCGTGTTAGGCGTCCTGGGTGTCGGGTAAGTTGCCCGGGAGATAGACGGCGATGGCAGCACACGATCAGCTGGAGGTGATTGGCCCGTCGGGTGAGATCCGGTTTGTCGACCTGGATCCCAGCCGCGGCGTCACGAACATCGGCAGCCATCCCGAGAACGACGTGGTGCTCGACAGCCCCGACGTCGCGCAGTTCCACGCCATTTTGGATCACCGCCAAAAGCCGTATCAACTGGTGGTGTTCGGCACCGAAGGCCGCACCTCCATTGGGGGCGTGGCGGTGGCGCCCAATACCCCCTACCCCCTCACGCATTGGGACACCGTCGAGCTGGACGGGCACTCCCTGGTACTGATGGACAACGGCGCCGGCGGTCCGGCCCCCACCACCGGGGCCACCACTGTTTCGCGCGCGCTGGCGCCGGCCATGCCCACCATGCCTGCCGCCGTGGCCGACACCGCCCTGGCCGCCACACTGCCGGCGGTGGCCATGGGCGGCGCGGGCACGGCACTGCGGCTGGCCAGCCTGCCCCCCGACCACGTCGACGACTTCATCACCACCGAGATGAGCCCACGCGAATGGGTGATCGACTGCGGCCAGACCGCCAGCGGCACCCTGACGATCGGCAACGGCGGCGACCTGGTGGCAACCTTTGCCATCCATATTGACGGCCTCGACCCAACCTGGATCGAGATCACCCCGCCGTCGGTCAACCTGTTCGAGGGTGAACAGGCCCAGGTGACCTTCGCCATTACGCCGCCGCGCACCCCCAGCAGCCGGGCCGGCACGCGCTACGTGGGCGTCGTGGTCACCTCGCCCAACTACCCCGGCCGGTCGACCACCCTGGGCGCCACCCTGGTGGTGAACCCCTATTACGAATATGCCGTGGGCGACCTCTCGCCGCGCCAGCAATCACTGCCCTATCGCAAGAAGATGGGCCAGGCCGCGCTGCCCATCATCAACCAGGGCAACAGCGAGAGCACCTACCGGCTGGACGCGGAAGACGACGAGCGCGGCTGCCGCTTTGAATTCATGCTCCCGGGCCAGGCCGGCAGCCAGCTCAGCCACGCCGAGCTGAAGCTGCAGCCCGAAGAGACGGCGCCCGTCAGCATGCGGATCACGCCGAACAAGCGCCAGTTCTTCGGCGTGGCCAAGCACAACTTCATGTACACCGTCACGGCCACGCCACTCAGCGGTGTGCAGACGCCGCGCTCGGTGCTGGGCCAGGTGGCCACCAAGCCGCTGATCGGCCCGTGGGTGATTGCGCTGGCCGTGCTGCTGTTGGCCTTCCTGCTGGTGCTCATCTTCCGGCCCACCATCAGCTATTTCGGAACCGACCCCAACATGAAGATCAGCAACACCGGGGAAGTGGTCGTCAACCCCGGCGATCCCGTCACGCTCTATTGGCGGGCGTCGCGCTTCGCGGGGCTGCGCATCACCTCGGACACGCCTCAGGATACGGCGGCAGGACCGGTGGAAGGGCCCGTGGGCAGCAAGGTGTTCAATCCCGAGATCACGGTGGTGTATACTCTGCACGCTGAGAACCTGCTCACCCGCCTGCAGGAGCGCCTGTTTGGACCGACCCGGCCGGTGACGTTGAAGGTCAACGCCATCCGGCCCGGCATCGTCTTCACGCTGGTGGCGGAAAATGCCCAGCAGGACGGCAACACCTTTACCGTGGTGCGCGGCCAGACCGTGACCCTCCAGTGGAAGGTGGCCGGCGCGCACGAGGTCTTCCTGAGCACCAACGGCGCGCTCGAGACCATCCCGCCCGAGCGCTACATCGGCAGCGTCACGGTCAAGCCCGATATCCAGACCGAGTACAGCATCGTCGCGCACAACAACTTCACGCCGCCCGAAGGCGACATCGCCAAGCTGATCGTCAAGCTGGTCGAGCCAACGCCCACCCCCCTGCCCATCCCGGTGATCCAGCGCTTTGACGTGCTGCCGGTGGTGATTACCCAAGGCGAGTCGGTGCGGCTGGACTGGGTCGTCACCGGCGTCACCAAGGTGACCATCTCCGGCGTGCCGGGCGAGTTTGGCCCGAGCGGCAGCGTGGAAGTGGTGCCGCCTCAGCCAGGCAATACCATCTATACCCTGTCGGCCACCAACGGCGGCTCACCCGTTACCCTGGACCGCTCGGTGACGGTGAATGAGGCCCCCCCGCCGGCCGTCGCGCCCGTCATTGAGTTCTTCACGGCCATCCCCGCGCAGGTGGTGGCGGGCGACCCGGCTGCCAACCAAATTGAGCTGTCGTGGAAGGTCACCGGAGACACCACCAACGTGCAGATCAGCGCCAGCGCGGCCGACTTCGCTCCCATTGCCAACCTGCCGGCCGAAGACACCTTTACGGTCGCGGCGGCCAAGACCACGCTGTTCGTGCTGACGGCCTTCAATGGCGAGGACAAGAGCACCACCAAGACGCTGGAGATCACGGTGCTGGTGCCCACGCCCACGCCAACGCCGCCTCCGCCCCTGCCCTTTGTGGTCTTCAGCGCGGTGGCCGGCGACGACACGCATCCCGAGCCGGCGGGCAACGTGATTGCCGTCACCGATGGCGTGCCCACCAATACCCGCCAGTACGAGGTGGTCTCGGGCACCTGGGTGAAGTTTACCTGGATCACCAACGCGGCCAGCGTCAGATTCCTTAACAGCGATCAGCCGCCGGAGGGCTCGACCAGCCTGCAGATTAATACCTCCGCCCCGTACCCGTTCGTGGCCACGAATGCCACCGGCGGCTCGACCACGCTCTTCATCGTGATCGTCAAGCTGCCCAAACCCGTGCCGCCGCCGCCCTTCAACCTCAACGGACCGGCCATCTCCGCCACGGGGCCCTTTACGCTCACGTGGGACTACAACAGCGCCTCGCTGCCGGCCATTACCAGCTTCAAGATTTATCGCGCGACCCTGCCGGGCACGAACTTCAGCCCGATCAGTTCGGGCATTCCCAAAGTGCTGCCGCACACGTACACCGACCCCGACGGCACGTGCGACATGGCCTACTACGTGGTGGCCGAATACAGCGACGAAGACCTGCTGCTGGAGTCGCCGGCCAGCCTGAACAGCTGGTACAGCCAGCCCTGCCCCACGCCCACCCCCGAACCCTAGATGAGACGCTCATTGTCGCGCGCGCTGCTCGGCCTGCTGGCGGCCAATGCCGCCGGGATCCTCCTGCTGGCGATCACACTGCTGTTGGCATCCGCGCGGCCGGTGGCGGCCGAGGCCAGCCTGCGACCGGAGCTGGCCGTCACCAACCTGCAGATCGGCCTGTCGGTGGAGACCGGCACCGACCAGCCCGATGTGGCCTTTAACGGCGGCACGGTCACCTACACCATCCACCTCACCAACACCGGCGGCCCGAGCCGTAACAACGTGCTGGTGATCGACACCCTGCCGATTGATACGCTCACCAACATCCAGTGCGGCGGGGTCTGGGGCTGCCAGCACCTCTTCCAATCTAAGATTATTCCCGAGCCCCTGGGCGGCAGCCTGCTGGTGACCATCACGCGCCAGCTTAGCTGGACCGTGGGCACCATCCCGAGCGGCGGCCACCAGGAACTGGTCTTCACCGGCCGCCTGGGCGGCCAAGCCGACGGAACCCCGGTCAACAACATCGCCTCCGTGCTGAAAGTGGATGGGGAGGCGGTCAGCCTGGCGACGGCCGTGGGGATGACCGTGCGCGTGCCGATCGATAATCAGGGGCAGCCCGAGGTCTCCGACGCGGCCACCTGGTTCTCCTCCGACCTGGGCGGCACCTTGAGCCAGGACTGGGGTGATCTGAACCGCGACGGCTATATGGACCTGGTGCTGGGGTCTTCGGTGGGCCCGTCGGTCTTTATCAACCAGGATGGCCGGCTCAAGAAGCTGGACTGGCAGAATACCGATCCGGCCTACGGCGTGCGCTGGGCCGATTTCAACGGCGACGGCCGGCTGGACATCGTGGTCGTGGGCAAGAGCGAAGACGGCTCGGCCAGCAGCCCCGGCACCAACTACATTTATGGGCAGTTTACCGACGCGACCACGCTCTCACCCACCTATGGGCTGTCTGACACCTTTACCTCCAGCTTCCAACTGGTGCGCGTGGCCGTGGGCGACTTTGACGGCGACCACGACGTCGACATCGTGGCCAGCACCAACAGCATTAACGCCCCCTGTCCGGTGCTGCTGTATCGCAATAACGGCCTGGGCCAGTTCGACCTCCCCGACGCGTGCATCAGCGATACCGCCAGCGCGGCCATTGGCCCGGGCGACTACGACAACGACGGCGACCTGGACCTGGCGCTGGGCCTCTTCCCCGACACGATCAAGATTTTCGTTAACAACGGCGCCGCCGTCTTCAACGTCACCGCCATCGTGGACGACGCCCTGCCCTTCTTGCCGTACGATTTTGCCTGGGGCGACTACACCGCCGATGGCCGGCTGGACCTGGCCGCGGCCTTCCCGCTGCAAAAAGAGGCCCGGGTTTTCCGCAACAAGAAGGGCACCACCTTCGACCCGCGTCCGTTCGACACGGCGCCTGACCTGGTCTTCCGGACGGCCTCGTTCCTGACCCCCCTGGCCGTTGATTGGGGCGACTTCAACGGCGATGGCCGCATCGACCTGATGGTGGCCGACGAGGCGCCCAAGGTCTATCTCAACCAGGGCGGCTTCTTCCTGCCCAACGCGGTGTTGGCCAGCGGCACCCAGCTCGGCCAAAAGTGGGGTATCCGCGGCGCCCAGCTTGATTTTGGCGGCGACCTGAGCCTGTCGGTGACCAACCGCGACCGGCCCAGCCTGCTGCTGGAAGGCTTTGCGTCTCACCTGGCCAGCGACCTGACCAAGCTGAACACCCAGTCGTCCGCCAGCGTCGCCTGGGGCGATGCCGACAATGACGGTGACCTGGACTTCCTGCTGGGGGCCGGCTCCCCCCCGGACCTGAACACCCAGCTCTTCAACAACGTGGGCGGCACCGTGACCACCACGGTGGGGCTCGATCTGGCCTCCAGCGGCATTGGGCCGCACGACATCGCCTTTGGTGATGTCGACGGCAACCGCCGCCTGGATATCGCCGTCGCCACCCCGGGCGGCGTCCAGCTGTATCTGCAAGGCGCCCCCATCGCGAGCTGGTTGAGCGATGCCGCCAGCCAGGTGGCCTTTACCGATGCCAACAGCGACGGCCGGCTGGATCTGCTGGCCGCCACGGCCGGCGGCGGCATCTCGCTGTATCTCAACCAGAACGGCACCCTCGGCTCCCAGCCGATCTTCACCACGCAAAATGCCGGCGAAGTGAAAAGCCTGGCCGTGGCCGACTTCAACCGCGACTTCTACCCCGACTTTGCCGTGGCCTTTGACGATGCCCCGGCGCGCGTTTTCGTCAATAACAAGAACAATACCTTCAGCCAGATATGGAATTCGGGCACCGTCTCGCAGACGACCAGCGTGGCCTGGGGCGACTTCAATATCGACGGGTACCTGGACCTGGCGATCGGCAACTATCTGCAGGGCACGCAGCTTTATCAGAACCTGACGGGCACGCTGGCCAGCCTGCCCATCTGGTCCTCCCCCACCGTGTCGCGCACCACCGCCCTGGCCTGGGGCGACTGGGACAACGACGGCTTCCCCGATCTGGCCATTGGCAACGAGGGCGAGCCACAACAGGTATTTGGCAACTTGCACAGCGAGCGCAACCTGGCGCGCCTGTATTGGCTGTGGACCTCCGACGAGAATTACAACACCACCGACTTGGCCTGGGGCGATGTCGACGGCGACGGCGACCTGGACCTGGGTTACAGCCAGGCCGGCGGGGGCTTCAACGGCTATTACAAGAACGGCACCATCACACCGTCGCACCACGTCAGCGCGCCGGAAGATTTCCTACGCACGATGCCACTGGCGAACAACCCGCCCTACGTCGACGTCCCGCGACCCGGCGATACCAGCGACGCCTACCTGCTGTCCAGCTCTGAAATCCTCGGCCTCGGCAACAGCCCGACCGTGACCATCGTATACGAACAGTACGATCCCGACGGCGCGCGCCACAACCCGGAATTGCTCAACGGCGACCCGCTGGCGCGCACGGTCTTCGAGTTCTCGCTGGACGGCGGCGCCAGCTGGAAGCGGGCCTCCGGCGTCAGCGGCGCGCCCCCGGCCGCTACGGCCACCACGCGCACGGGCGTGGCGGCCAGCTTTATCTGGGACGCCCGCAAAGACCAGGCCATCAGCGATGACGCGCGCTTCCGCATCCGCGTGGTACCGCTGCTGACGTTTGGCCCGACGCAGCGCGGCTCGACCATCAGCGTTAGCCCGCCCTTCCGCATCCGCGCCCTGGCTGCCAACTGCATCTGGCCGGATGGCCCCAACTTTGCGCTGTCGTCGGACCCGCCCGTGCCCGGTATCACTACATACCTGACCGGCTCGCTGCTGGCCGGCACGGGTCCGCTGACCTACACCTGGCAGTTCAGTGACCAGGCGACGCCCACCCTGGGGCAGGTGACCAACCACAACTTTATCAGCGCTACGACCTATGCCATCACGCTGACGGTTACCGGCCCCGCCTGCCCCAAGACGCGGCCCGTGGTCGTAACCCGCCAGTGGGGCGAGAGCATCGTGCTGGAGCCTCTGATTTACCTGCCGTTTATTGGGCAAAATGCCTCGGGCCTGGCCAGCGGCGCCGGCGCCAGCCTGGACGAGGCAACGCCCACGGCCGCAGCCACGGAAACGCTGACCCCGACGGCCACTGCCACCGACGAGGCCGTGCCCACCGAGACGGGCGTGCCCACCGAAACCACCACACCCACCGAAACCACCACACCCACCGAAACCACCACACCCACCGAGACGGCCACGGTAGCCCCCACGGCCGGGGCCACGGAGCCGGCCACGGCGGAGCCCGATCCCTCCGTGACGTCCACACCCACCGCAACTACCGGCGGCAGCCTATCCGCCTGGCTGGTGCCCCAGGTCGGCGCCGGCATCCACAGCAATCTGGGCGAGCCGACCCTGCGCACCAGCGCCGCCGCGCAGCTTACGGCAGCCGGGTCTGGCGGCACGGTGGTGTTCATCACCACGCCCGATACCGTCGGCATCAGCAACGAGCCTTCGGTCAGCAGCGACGGCAAGTACATCGCCTTCTGGTCCACCGCCAACCTGGTGCCCAGCGTGGGCAACAGCGACGGCAACATTGAGCTGTTCCTGGCTCAGAAGGCCAGCCCGGTGCAGTACACCCAGGTCACCAGCTCCACCGGCAGCATCCTGGGCGGCTTCAACCTGTCGCCGTCGATTGACGAGAGCGGCACGCGCGTGGCGTTCTTCTCGGACCGCAACCTGGTGGGCCAAAACCCGGAGAGCAGCTTCCAGGTCTATTTGTACGACAGCACGACGGCCACCGTCACCCAGGTGACCACGCGCACGCGCGGCTTCAATATTTTGCCCAGCCTGAGCGGCAATGGCCAATTCATCGCCTTTGTCTCTGACCGCAACTACGGCGCCGAAACGGACGGCAACACCGAGGCCGAGGGCAACAGCGAGATTGTCCGGGCGCAGTTGGGCGTGTCGGGCACCCTGCGCATAACGCCGGTGACGACCACCACCAACCAGAGCAATGACCAGCCGCGCATGGACTTCGACGGCGACCGCATCGCCTTCGTGTCGACGGCCGACCTGGCGCCAAACCAGAACAGCGACCACAACCGCGAAGTGTTCGTGGCCACCCTCGGGCCGGATGGGGTGGTGGTCTACACGCAGGTGACCGACACCGCGTTGGGCAATACCGGGCAGGTGTCCATCAGCAGCGACGGCGCCTACGTGGCCTTTGTGACCGATCAAGACCCCGACGGCGCGGGGCCGCTGCCTCAGATCTGCCTGTGCCGGGTGGTGTACCGGGCGACTCTCGATGCCGCCGGCCTGGTCACTGACATTCAGACGGCCAGCAACAACAACACCGAAATTGGCCTGATCCAGCCCTCCATCAGCGCGGACGGCACGCGCATCGCCTACATTTCCACGGCCGATGAGCAGCTGATCCTGCACGACGTCGTCAGCGACGCGGAGGCCACCCTCGACGTGGCCGCCAACACCCTGAACCCGGCCATCAGCGCCGGCGGCACGGCCGTGGCCTTCGCTTCCGAGAAGCAGATCATGTGGGCCGAGTTCCCCCTGGCCGAGCTGACCATCAGCAAGTCGGTCGAGCCGCAGGTGGCTTTCCCCGGCGATCGGCTGCGCTACACCGTGGTGGTCACGAATAGCGGGCCATCGGTGGCCACCGGCGTGGTCGTAACGGACGTGCTGGGCAGCTCCGCCTTCACCTTCGCGACCACACCCGACCAAACTGACGACAGCGCTGGCGCCGGCGGGTTTACCGGCCCCGGCAGCGTACACTCCAACACCACCTGGAGCGGTGCGCTCACCCTGGCATCGGGGCTGAGCGGCACCTTCACCTCCCGGGTCATGGATGGCGGCTCGGCCGCGCCCTGGACCCAGCTCACCTGGCGACCCAACCGGCCCTACGGCAAGCCCCTGCCCGATTTTGGCGTGAACGAAAGCGGCTACAGCGCCGGCAATGCCAACCAGGCCAACATCGCGGTGCTGCTGCACCTGGACGAAAGCGGCACCCCCGAGACCTTCGCCAACACCGCCAGCACGGTGGCCACTCCGGCCAAGTGCCGCAACGACCTGGGCACCTGCCCCCTGGCGGGCGCCAGCGGCGTGTTCAACCGCGCGGCCGTCTTTAACAGCGTGCCCGACCATCTGGATGTGGACGTGCTGCCGGCGGGCGGGCAGTATGCCGTCGCCTTCTGGTTCCACACGGCCTGCCCCGACTGCGGGCTGTTCCAGGTGGGCCGCGGCGAGCTGGGCAACGCGGCGCGCGACCGGCAGCTCTTGTTGAGTGGCGGCCAGGTCTGCGCGGTGCTGAGCGCGGAGGCCATCTGCAGCACGGCCTCCGTCACCTTCGACGACAGCCAGTGGCACCACGTGGTGCACGTCTATGGCAACCCGGCGCAATCGGGCGGCGTCCAGCAGCTTTACGTGGATGGCGTGCTGCGCGCCTCCGGCGTGGTGTCTACCTCGAGCGTCTTGGACGACGCCATCCTCAACGTGGGCTATGCCTTCGACGGCGTCAACAAGCACTTTACCGGCAGCCTGGATGAGCTGGCCGTGTTTGGCCGCTCGCTGAGCGCCACCGAAGCGCAGGACCTGTACCTGCGCGGCGCGGTGGGGCTGCAGTTCCAGGCGCGGACCTGCGACCTGTCCAACTGCTCGGACGGCGGCGCCTTTATGGGGCCGGGCCTGTCGGCGAGCACCTGGTACAGCGAGGCGTCGAACACCACCAGCGGCCTGCCGCAAATGGCCCTGGATGGCCTGCCGGTCCGGCGCTACTTCCAATATCAGGCCGTGCTCACGACCACCGCCGCCGCCTTCCCGCCGCGGCTGGAGGCCTTGCAAGTCGGTCCGTCGCACGGCGCGGTGGAAACTCACCAGGGCACCTGCAACTCGCCTAACCCGGGCCAGACGATCGTCTGCAGCCTCAACGACCTGGAGGCCAATGACGTTGCGACCATCACCATCAGCCTGACACCCACCACCTACGGCGCGCTGACCAATGTGGCTGGCGTGACCAGCAACGTGGACGAGCACGACCTGCTCAATGTGGCCTCGGCGACGCCGAATGTCCTGCCGCTGCCCATCGAAGTCTTTACCCTGAACCTGGCCGGCGTGCCTGGGCTGGCGGGCACCGGCACGACCTTTACGGCCACGGTCGGTCCCATCACCGCTTCCACGCCGATCACCTACATGTGGCAGGCGACCAACCAGACGCCCTTCACGCGCTCGGGCGGCCTGACCAATTCGGCCGTGCTCACCTGGTTCACGGGCGGCCCGCAGGTGGTGACCGTCACGGCCATCAATGCCGCGAATGTCCTCAGCGGCACGCCGGGTCTCACGGCCACGCTGGCCTTCACCGTCTCGAACCCGGTGCCGGTCCTGACGGCCATCAGCCCGAACGGGGCGCCCATCAACTCGAGCGACGTGACCGTGCTGCTGACCGGCACCAAGTTCGTCGGCAACTCCGAAGTGCGCTGGAACGGAGGCACCCAGCTCAGCCGCACGGTCGGCAGCACCACCTCCATCACCGCGACCGTGCCGGCCAGCCTGCTGGCGACGCCCGGCCAGTTCCCGATCACGGTCTTCAACCCGTTACCGGCCGGCGGGACGTCGGCGCCGTTTACGTTTACGGTCGCCTACCCCACCCCGTCCAACCTGGTGCTCAGCCCCACCAGCGTATTTGCCGGCGGCCATGCCTTCTCGCTGACCGTGACGGGCAACGGCCTCTATCCTGGCGCGACGCTCTACTGGAACGGCAGCCCGCGCACGACCGTGGTGAATTCAGCCACACAGACCCTCAGCGCCAACATTACGGTGGGCGATATCAACATGGTGGGCACGGCGGTGATCACGGTGACCAACCTGACGCCCAATTCCGGCCCGTCGGCGCAGCTCGCGTTCACGCGCACGGCGCCCACGCTCACGCTTGAACCCGAGTCGTTCAGCATGGGCCTGAACGCGCCGGCCGTCATGACGGCCAGCCTGAATGCGGTCCAGGCGTCGGACCGCACCATCCTCCTGGTGTCTTCCAACAGCACGACGGTGTCCGTCAACTCGACGGTGGTTCTGCCGGCCAACACGACCTCGGTCACCTTTACCGTGCAGTCGGGCGCGCTGGGCGGCCTGGTGACCCTGACGGGCACCCTGCCGATAAACCTGGGGAGCGGCACCGATCAGTCCGTCATCACGGTGCTCAACCCACAGCCCGACATCACCGGCACCACCCCCAGCGCGGCCTCGGCCGGGGGCATCTCCCTGGCGCCGCTGAAGATCTTCGGCACCGGCTTTGTGCCAGGCGTGCAGGTCTACTGGAACGGCACCCTGCTGCCCAGCACCCTGACGGGCGGCGTGATCGACGCCCAGGTAAATTCCAGCTTGATCGCGCTGGCCAACACCGCCATCATCACGGCCGCCAATCCCGCGCCCAATAGCGGCGCGTCGGCGGACTTCCCGTTTACCATCAACCAGCCGACCCTGACCCTGACCCCGGCCGACGTGACGACCAACGTCAACAGCTCAGTGACCATGACGGCCACTACGGACACGCCGCGGGCCCTGGCCACCGTGATCACGGTGACCTCGTCCAGCCCAACCGTGGCCAGTGTTCCGACCACGGTGACCATCCCGGCCGGGTCGGCGTCAATCAACTTCAACCTGACAGCCGGCGCCACCGGCGGCAATGCCGTCGTCACGGCCACGCTGCCGGCGACCTACGGCCTGGTGAGCGACAGCTCGACCGTGGTGGTCAACAACCTGGCGCCTGTCATTCGCAGCCTGACGCCCTCGGTGGTCACCGCCGGCGCCGGCGGCTTTACCCTGATCATCGTCGGCGACAACTTCGCCAACAACGCGAAGGTGCTGCATGACGGCACCGCCTTCTCGGGCGGCGCGGTCACCTTCGGCAACGCAAACCTGCTGACGGTCACCGTGCCCGCAGACGTGATTGCCAATGCTGGCTTTATCGACATCCAGGTCCACAACCAGCCCCCGCCGGGCGGGGGCCTGACGTCATTGGCCGCGGTGCTCACGGTCAATAACCCCGCGCCCGTCATCGGCAGCGTGTCGCCCACCACGGCCACGGTCGGCGGCCCGGGCTTTACGCTCAACGTCAACGGCAGCAACTTTGTCAGCGGGGCCCAGCTTTTCTTCAACGGCGCGGCGCACGCGACGTCGGTCAGCGGCAGCACGGGCCTGACGGCCTCGATCGGCTTCGACGAAATCGACACCATCGGCACGGTCAACATCACCATGACCAACCCGGCGCCGACCTTCCCCTCGTTGAGCAGCGTGCCCTTCACCATCACCCAGCTCGGGCTGACACTGTTCCCCACCGGCACCTTCACCGTGACCGGCGGCGACAGCGCCACGCTCACCGTCACGCTCAACGCGGTGCAAGCCGGCCCGACGGTGATCACCACGACGGTGTCGCAAATTGGCATCCTGACCATGCCCCCGACGGTGACCGTGCCGGCGGGACAGCTTTCGACCAGCTTCGCGATCACCACCACCAACGCCGACACCGTTACCCTGTCGGCGCAACTGCCGGCGGGCCTGGGCGGCGCCACCAGCGACAACACCCTGGTCATTCTTGACGCGCCGCTGGCCAACTTCGTGGTCGGGAACGATGGACCCAAGGACCGCACGACCCCGCAGACGAACTTCAACTTCACCTCGACCATCGAGGGCACCAACGCGGGCTATGTTTGGAATTTCGGGGATGGAGCGTTCGGCAGCGGCGCAAACCCCAACCACCAGTATTCGGCGCTGGCCGGGCAGGTGTACACCGTAGTGGTAACGGCCACGAACACGATCAATGAGCTCACGGGCACGACCCTGGTCTACCTGAACAACCTCACGCCGACCCTGACCGCCATCGGCCCGGTGACGTTCCCGGTGACCACCACGTCCAAGACGCTGTTTATCACGGGCACCAACTTTTACACAGGCACCCAGGTCCGCATCACCGGCGCCGCCGACCGCGTGGCCAACACAGCCTTTGGCAACACCACGAGCATGTCCATCACGCTGACCGCCACCGACCTGGACACGAGCGGCCTGTTCACGGTGTCAATCGTCAGCGCCCAGCCGCCCATCCCGGGCCGCGTCTCCACCAACGCCATCCCCTTCCGGGTGGTCACCCCCATCACGGGGCTGACAGCCTCCAGTAACGGCCCGGTAGACTGGGCCTCCGGGGGCAGCCAGGTGACGCTGTCGGCCGACATCTTGACTGGCGATAGCCCCTCCTGGACCTGGAACCCGGGCGATGGGACGACGCCGGTGAACTTCTCGGGGCCGGCCTTGAGCGCGGACCTGGTGCACACCTACACTGCCGCGACCGGCACGATCTATACGCCGGTGGTGACGGTCACCAACGCGGTCAGCGGGCCGTTCAGTCTGAGCATCACGGTCTCCGTCAATAACCTGACGCCGACGATCTCGGCCTTCTCGCCCCTGACCCAGGCCGGCGGCGCCGGCTTCACCATCCGCATCACGGGCACCAACTTCATCAGCGGCACGACCGTGACGGGCACGGCGCTGAGGTGGAACGGTTCGGCCACCCTGATTGACACGACCTGGGTCAGCAGCACCGTGGTCACGGCCAGTATTCCCGCCAGTTCTATCCCGACCGCCGGTGGTTACACCTTCCAATTGGTGGCGCCGGCGCCCGGCACACCGCGGCGTGAGTCTCCGGCTTCATCGCCGCCTTTCACGCGGACGTAAGGCCCTGGCCCGGACTGAACACAGCGTTGTCAGGCATAAGGTATTGGTAGTGGCGGCCAACACACATAAGCAGCGCGGTCCTGGCGCGGCGGCGCGCCCGTGCCGCTGGCTAATGGGCGTGGCCCTTACGGCGGCGCTCACCGGCTGCGCCAGCAACGCGGCCGCGCGGGCC
>CAYUYN010000041.1:0-7796 GCA_964449185.1 uncultured Anaerolineales bacterium
GTGGCCCTGGCCCTGCGCGCCGCGGGCGGCCCCCTGGCCGGGCTGCCGGTGTCGCCCCGCCTCACGCCCACGGCGATCACGTTCTACTGCCATGCCCCCGAGGCACGCCAGGTAGCGCTGGTGGCCAGCTTCAATGGCTGGCAGCCCGAGGCGGGCGCCATGTGGGCGGTGCGCCCGGGCGTGTGGCAGATCACGTCAGTGCCGCCCCCGCCGCGCGGCGTGCATGCCTACAAGTTCCTGCTCGACCGCACGCGCTGGCAGCCCGATCTCGAAAACCCGGCCCAAGTGGAGGATGGCAGCGGCGGCTTTCATTCGCTGCTGACCATCGAGTGAGAGTCTAAGACATGATGAACCGAGAACATCATCGCTGGCACAGCCCCTCGCTCAACCGCGACATGGAGCTGCTGATATTCGGACACGCTGGGGCCAAGGTCCTGGTCTTCCCCACCTCGCTGGGCAAGTATTACGAGTGGGAAGACCGCGGCATGACCGGCGTGCTCGGCGAGCACCTGGAGCGGGGCTGGCTCCAGCTTTACTGCGTCGACAGCGTGGATGCCGAAAGCTGGTATGCGCGCTGGGCGCACCCCTCGGGCCGCGCCAACCGCCACAACCAGTATGAGAATTACCTCGTCCACGAGGTGGTGCCGCTGATGTGGCAGAAAAACAGCCACCCCTTCATGATCACCACCGGGGCCAGCTTTGGCGCCTACCACGCCGCCAACTTTGCCTTCCGCCACCCCGACTTGGTCGGCCGCACCATCGGCATGAGCGGCCTCTACGACGTCCGCGGCTGGACCAACGGCTACCACGACGACAACATCTACTACCACAACCCGGTGGAGTACCTGCCCAACGAGCACGAGCCCTGGCGCCTGGACGCCCTGCGCCGCATGGACATCGTGCTCGTCACCGGCCGCGACGACCCCAACCGCGCTGGCACCGAGAACCTCTCGTCCATACTGTGGAACAAGGGCATCGGCAACGCCCTGCGGCTGTGGGACGGCTGGTCGCACGATTGGCCGTGGTGGCGTGATATGATCCGGTTGTATATTGGCGGGCATGACTAATCGGGAAGCCCGGCTGCGCGAATTGCGCCCGTACGTGGAGCAGGCCCAAAGCCTGGCGGGCTGGACCTTCGCCCACGTTCCCCGGCCCCTCGGCGCGCCGCCGCCCTGGGACTACGAGCAGCGCGCCCGCGCGCTTGCGGCGCGGGCACATTCGCTGCTGGACCTGGGCACGGGCGGCGGAGAGGTGCTCTCCAGGATACTGCCGGGCTGTACGGGCCGAGCCGTCGCCACCGAGGAGTGGGTTCGCAACGCGCCCATTGCTGCGCGTCGCCTGCAAGCCGTTGGCGCGAGCGTAATCCGGGCCGACAGCTACGACCTGCCGTTTGGCCCGGCTGGCTTTGATCTGGTGCTCGACCGCCATGAAGCGCTGCGGCCCGCTGAAGTCGCGCGTGTTCTCGCGCCAGGCGGCACGGTGCTGACGCAGCAGATCCACCCGGACTGGTACGCCGAGCTGCGCGACGCCTTCCCGCGCATGACCCGCTTCGAGCCGCACCATGCGACGTACCCGTGGGGCTTCGAGGCCGCCGGCCTGGAGGTCGTGGATCGGCAGCAGCACGAGCAGGGGATGGCCTACCAATACCTGGGTGAGATTGTCTACATGTTGGTTGCGGCGCCGTGGACCATCTCGGACTTCGATCTCGAGACCGATCTCGACGCTTTGTTGGAAGTCGAGCGAACCCTGCGGCGGTCCGAAGGCATTGTCTTGACCGACCGGCGCTACGTTGTCGAAGCGCGCAAGCCTACGGCCTAGACGCGCGTTGTTTGCGCAGAGGAGGACACTATGCCCAAAATCGGCGTCATCGTAGGCCGCGAGTGGTCGTGGCCGCCGGCCTTCATGGATGAAGTCAACCAGCGCGGCGGCGAAGTGACGGCGGAGTACGCCAAGCTGGGCGGCACGCGCATGGACGAGCCCGTGCCCTACGCCGTCCTCATCGACCGCATCTCGCACGAGGTGCCCTACTACCGCTCCTACCTCAAGTACGCGGCGCTCAACGGCGCCCACGTGATCAACAACCCCTTTATGTGGACCGCCGACGACAAGTTCTTCGAGGCCGGCCTGGCCACGCGCCTGGGCGTGGCCAGCCCCAAGACCGTGGTGCTGCCCAACAAGGAATACGTGCCCGGCATCGTCCACAACGAGAGCCTGCGCAATCTCGTCTATCCCATGGACTGGCAGGCCCACCTCGACTACCTGGGCGGCTTCCCGGTGATCCTCAAGGACGCCCACGGCGGCGGCTGGAAGCAGGTGCATGTCTGCCACCATGAGCAGGAGCTGTGGGACAGCTACAACCAGTCGGGCCTGCTGACCATGGTGCTGCAGGAATTTATCAAGTGGGATAACTACATTCGCTGCATGTGCCTCGATCAGAGCGACATCCTGGTGATGAAGTACGACCCCGACCAGCGCCGCTACTCCCAGCACGACCTGTCGCCCGCGCTGTACGACCGCCTCGTGGCCGACTGCCGCAAGCTGGTGCAGGCGCTCGGCTACGACATGAACACCATCGAGTGGGCCGTCCGCGACGGCGTGCCGTACGCCATCGACTTTATGAACCCCGCGCCCGACATGGACGTCAACTCGCTCGGCTACGAGTTTCACCGCTGGTGCGTGGAGCACATGGCCGATATGTGCATTCGCCTCGCGCACGACCCGCGCCCCCAGGGGCAGGAGCTGCGCTGGAACAAGGTCTTCGGTGGCTAAGCAATGCACCGGGGTACGGGGCCAAACTTGTTTGGCCCCGTACCCCATATTTATTGATCTTTGAAAATCGCTGGTAGCCGCCGCGCTCATCGCGCTGCCCAAAGGACCGTTGCATGACCGATTTGCAGGCCGCCATCGAAACCTACCACGCGCTGCTGGATGACGAAACCGGTCGCCAGAGCCAGGCCCAGCTCAACGACCAGCTTCACCGGCGCGAGCTTTTTTTTGGCGACCGGCCGCTGTGTACCGTGCTGCGGCCGCGCTTCCTCTCCTCCGAGCAGTACGCCCATCTCCAGGCCGCCATCCGCGCCGTCATGCCGGCCTTTGCCAAGACCCACCAGGCCGCCCTGGCCGACCCCGCGCTGCGGGCGCAGTTTGGCCTGGCCGATTGGGAAGAGAGCCTGGTCCACCTGGACCCCGGCTTCAGCGCCAGCAGCCCCACCGCCCGCATGGACAGCTTCTTAACGCCCGCGGGGCTGTGGTTCACCGAATACAACGCCGAAACCCCCGCCGCCCCGGCCTACAACGACGTGCTGTCGGAGGTCTTTCTGGGCCTGCCTGTCATGCGGCGCTTTGAGCAGCAATACGAAGTCCGGCCCCTGCCGGGCCGCCACCACGTCCTGCACGCGCTGCTGACGGCCTACGAGCAGTGGGGGGGACGCGAGCGCCCGCGCATCGCCATCCTCGACTGGCGCGAAGTGCCCACCTACAGCGAGTTCGTCCTCTTTCAAGAATACTTCCGCTCGCACGGCTACGAGTGTCTCATCGCCGACCCGCGCGAGTTTGAGTACCGCGACGGGCAGCTCCTTGCCAACGGCATCACGCCGGTGCAGCTCATCTACAAGCGTGTGCTCATCAACGAGCTGGTGCTGCGCTGCGGCCTGGATCATCCGGTGGTGCGCGCCGTGCGCGACCGGGCCGTGTGCATGGTCAACCCCTTCGCCTGCAAGATCCTGCACAAGAAGGCCAGCCTGGCCGTGTTGAGCGACGAGGCCAACGCCCGCCTGTACACCGCCGCCGAGCGCCGTGCCATCGACACCTACATCCCCTGGACCCGCGTGGTGGCCGACCGCCGCACCCAGTTCGAGGCCGCTGCCATCGATCTGCTGCCGTTCCTGGCCGAGCACAAAGATGAGTTCGTGCTCAAGCCCAACGACGAGTACGGCGGCAAGGGCATCGTCCTGGGCTGGGAGGTCAACAGCGAGGAATGGTCGGCGGCGCTGCGGACCGCGCTGGCCGAGCCCCACATCGCGCAGAAGCGCGTCAACCCGCCATCGGAGCCGTATCCCAGCCTGGTCGAGGGCAAGGTCCGCATCCTGGACCGCCTGCTCGATACCAACCCCTACCTGTGGTATGGTGAATACGCCTCCAGCTGCCTCACGCGCCTGTCCACCGCCGCGCTGCTCAATGTTACCGCCGGCGGCGGCTCCACCGTGCCCACCGTGATCGTCGAAAAGCGAGGCTGACGCATGCTTACCCCGTCTTTCAACATCGGCATCGAAGAGGAATACCAGATCATCGATCCCGTGACGCGCGAGCTGCGCTCCTACATCACCGAGCTGCTGGAAGCCGGCAAGCTCACCCTGCGCGAGCAGGTCAAGGCCGAGCTGCACCAGTCGATCGTGGAGGTGGGGACGACCATCTGCAACACGCCGGCGGAGGCAAAAGCCGAGCTCATCAAGCTGCGCAAAGGGGTCATGGAGCTGGCCGGGCGCAACGGGCTCAAGATCGCGGCGGCGGGCTCGCACCCCTTCTCCGCCTGGCAGGAGCAGGCCATCACGCCCTACGACCGCTATCTTGGCGTGCGCCAGGACATGCAAATGCTGGCCCAGCAGCTTTTGATTTTTGGCACCCACGTCCACATCGGCATCGAGGACCCCGAGTTCCTCATCGACGCCATGAACGTGGTGCGCTACTTGCTGCCGCACGTGCTGTGCCTGTCCACCAGCTCGCCCTTTTGGGTGGGCCAGGACACCGGCCTCAAGTCGTACCGCAGCATCATCTTCCGCAACTTCCCGCGCACCGGCATCCCGCCGCATTTCGAGTCGTCCGCCGACTTCCGCGGCTACGTCGACACGCTGGTGCGCACCGGCTGCATTCCCAACGGCACCAAGGTCTGGTTCGACGCGCGCCCCAACCACAATTACCCAACCCTGGAATTCCGCATTTGCGACGTGTGCACGCGCGTCGACGAGGCCGTCTGCGTCGCCGCCATTTTCCAGGCGCTGCTCTACAAGATCTGGAAGCTGCGCCGCGACAACATGACCTTCCGGCTCTACCGCAGCGCGCTGGTGGAAGAGAACAAGTGGCGGGCCGTGCGCTATGGCCTGGACGGCAAGCTGATCGACTTCGGCAAGCAGGAAGAGAAACCCGCCCGCGAGCTGATCCGGGAAATGATCGAGTGGTTCATCGGCGACGTCATGGACGAGCTCGGCAGCCGCAAGGAAATCGAGTATGCCTACCGCATCCTCCAGGAAGGCACCAGCGCCGACCGCCAGCTCGCCACCTACCGCGAAACCGGGGACCTGAAGGCCGTGGTGGATCGGCTGATCGTGGAGACCGAAGAAGGCGTTTTGTAGAACCGTATGTGCGTGCGTGTGTGCGTGCGTGTGTGTGTGAGTGTTTTACCCACACACTTACATACCCACACACTCACACACTCTTTCGGAGACTCCCATGCCCGACACTCCCCCCCTCACCCTCCTCTGCCTCGCCTCCTACTTCAAAGGCTCGGCCTTCATGCGCGCGGCCAAGGCGTCCGGGTGTACGGTGCTCTTGCTGGCCAAGGAGGCGTTCAAGGACGAGGACTGGCCGCGCGAGGCGCTTGACGAGATTTACTTCATGCCGGATCTGTCGCGCCGGCCCGATATCCTCTTCGCCGTCAGCTACCTGGCCCGCAGCCACGCCATCGACCAGATCGTGGCCCTCGACGACTACGATGTGGAGACGGCCGCGCACCTGCGCGAGCACCTGCGCCTGCCCGGCCTGGGCGATAGCCTGGCCCGCCACTTCCGCGACAAGTTGGCCATGCGCGGCCAGGCCCGCGCCGGCGGCGTGAACGTGCCGGAGTTCACCGGCGTGTTCAACTACGACCGACTGCGCGACTTCATGGCGCGCGTGCCGGCCCCATGGGTGCTCAAGCCGCGCTCCGAGGCCAGCGCCATGGGCATCAAGCGGCTGGGCCACGCCGACGAGCTCTGGCCGCTGCTGGACCAGCTTGGGGACACGCAATCGTTCTTCGTGCTCGAGCAGTTCGTGCCTGGCGATGTCTTTCATGTGGATGGGCTGGTCAACGAGGGCCAGGTGCTGTTCCAGGCGGCGCACCAATATGGTCGGCCGCCCATCAACGTCTATCAGGATGGCGGCATCTTCCTCACGCGCAGTCTCGACCGCGAGTCGGGCATCGCCCAAGCCCTGTTTACGCTCAACCAGCAGGTGCAGACCGTGCTGGGGATGCGCCGCGGCGCCACCCACACCGAGTACATCCGCGCCCACGCCGGCGGTAAGCTCTACTTTCTGGAGACCGCGGCCCGCGTGGGCGGGGCCAACATCGCCGAGGCTGTCCAGCACGCTACCGGCATCGACCTGTGGGCCGAGTGGGTACACATCGAGATTGCCCATCTGCGCGGCGAGCCTTACCGGCTGCCGGCCGTGCACCCTGGCTACTCTGGCGTCATCAACTGCCTGGCGCGCCAGGAATATCCCGACCTGGGCGCCTACAACGACCCCGAGGTGGTCTGGCGGCTGCGCAAAAAGCACCATGCCGGCCTCATCGTCGCCTCGCCGGATGCCGCCCGCGTGGAAAGCCTGCTCAACGGCTACGCCCAGCGCTTCGCGGAAGACTTTCTCGCCGTGCTGCCGCCGCTCGAAAAAGCGCCCGTGTAGGGTCGCCGGGTGCATCCGGGATTTTTGGCCGCGCGGCGAATTGACACTCGCCCAACCCGCGCAGGCGGGTTTCGTGCCTTGCGCGGAGCGGGCCGCGGTTTTAACCGCCGGGCTGCGCATCGGCCACCATCGGCGGATGCACCCGGGCCGTCGCCCGCCTTGACAGACGGGTCATCGGGTGGTCGGCGTGCCGCAGGCTATAATGGCCGCATGCCACCCTCTTTCGAAGTCCACACCCTTGATCTGAAGTTCACGGGCGCGCCGCACGCCATTGCCGCGTTCTTGGTGTTCGGCCCGGCCGGGGTGGTGCTGATCGATACCGGGCCTGGCTCCACCCTGGAGACCCTGCAGGCCGAGCTCGCGCGCTTGGGCGTGCAGCCCTCCGAGGTGGGTGATGTGCTGCTGACCCACATCCACCTGGACCACGCTGGCGCGGCCGGCTGGTGGGCGCGGCAGGGCGCGCGCGTGCACGTCCATCACCTCGGCGCGCCGCACCTCATCGACCCGGGCCGGCTGCTGAGCAGCGCGCAGCGCATCTATGGCGCTGCCATGGACGAGCTGTGGGGCCAGTTCCTCGCCGCCCCCGCTCATCGCGTTTACGCCCTGCACGATCTCGACGTGGTGCCGGCCGGCGGTCTGCGCTTTACCGCGCACGACGCGCCCGGCCACGCCCGCCACCACCTGGTATACCAGTTGGAAGACGTGGCCTTCGTGGGCGACTTGGCCGGCGTGCGCCTGCCCGACCACGCGCACGTGTGCCTGCCCACGCCGCCGCCCGAGTTCGAGCTGGAAGCCTGGCAGCACAGCGCGGCCCACATGCGGGCGCTCGCTTTTAGCCGCATTTACCTGACGCACTTTGGACCGGTGGATACGGTCGCCGCCCATTGGGACACGGTCATGGGCCTCCTCCCGCGGTACGCCGAGCGGGTGCGGGCCGGCCTGGCGGCCGGTTTGGACCGCGCCGCGCTGGTAGACGACCTCCAAAGCTGGGAGCAAGCGCGCCTCCTCGCCGACCACGTGGCGGAGCCGCTGTGGCCGGTCTATGCCGGCCTGGGACCGTCGAGCATGTCGCTGGATGGCCTCCTGCGCTATTGGAAGAAACAGGGCGTGGCATGACCGGCTTGCGGCTGAGTGAGCGCGAC
>CAYUYN010000041.1:7896-15573 GCA_964449185.1 uncultured Anaerolineales bacterium
TCGACCTCCATGGCATAGGGCAGGGAGGGCTGCGCGCCCAGCCGCGTGACCGCTAAGGCCGCCACCGCCTGGGCGTAGCGCACGGCCTCGGGCAGGTCGTAACCGCGCGCCAGCCCGGCGGCCAGGCCGCCATTGAAAGCGTCCCCGGCCGCGGTCGTGTCCACGGCCTTCACCCGGAAGGTCGGCCAACGCTGCTGGCCTCGGCCGGCCTGCGCCACCAGCACACCCGCTTCTCCCAGCGTGACGATGACCGTGCGCGGGCCGCGCTGGAGCAGGGCCTCGGCCGCGGCCTCGGGGGACTGCTCGCCGGTCAGCAGGGCAGCTTCGTGCTCGTTAGGCGTGAGGATGTCCACCAGCGTGTATAGGCGCTCGTCCAACGTCGTCGCCGGCGCGGGGTTGAGCACAACCGTGGCCCCGGCGCGGCGGCCGGCCTCGGCCGCGGCCAGCACGGTCTCCATCGGGATCTCCAACTGCAGGAGCACTACCCGGCACCCCGCCAGGGCGGCACTCGCTGCCGCCACATCCGCCGGCGACAGGCGCTGGTTCGCCCCCGGCGCCACCGCGATGATATTTTGGCCGCCGGGACCAACGACAATCAGGGCCACGCCCGACGGCGCGGCCGGGTCCTGCTGGAAGTGGCTCAGGTCCATGTCCTCGCGCTCCAGCTCGCGCAGCGCCTGCTGCCCAAACATATCGCGCCCAACCCGGCCCACCAGGGTCACCGCTCCGCCCAGCCGGGCGGCGGCCACGGCCTGGTTGGCGCCCTTGCCGCCGGCCGCGGTCACCAAGTCACCTCCCAGCACGGTCTCCCCAGCCGCCGGCAGCCGCTTGGTCTGAACGATCAGGTCCGTATTCGATGAGCCCACCACGACGATCCGCGCCTCGGGCATAGCCGGGTCTCCTCTGGTACCAAAATCGGTAGGTCGAATTATAACCTTTGTGGGTGTTGGCAGGCACTATGTGGCACGCTCACCCAGAGTTGCAGTCCGCCCGCTTCTGCCCAACTACGCCTGCCGAATAACAAGGCGCCCGGTGTAACGTGGGAGCGGGTTGCACCCGCGACAGCCCTCGTCGCTGAAAGGGACCTCTAATCTGACTGACCTTCGACACAAAGAGATCGCGCGTGCAACGCGCTCCCACGCTGGCCAAGGTGACATTGCGTGGCCTAGGCCGAACGCTCACTGAACGTTTCAGTCGTCCCAACGGTTGAAAATAATGTCGCGCGCAGCGGATCGCGAGTTGCTCTCACCTTCTTTCATGCTTCGTGACCGTCGTGCCTTCGAGGCTTCGTGGTGATGCCTTGTCAGTCGCGCGCCGCATTGCTCGCTTCTCCCCTTTCCGCTAGACTGTGCCGCGCACTCACCACCATGGAAAGCCTCGGCCGCCCTCGCCCGTAGTCTGGGCGTCGAACACTTTATGGACAACATCGGTTACGATTAGCGCCGTGACTTTCGACCAACAGCCTTTTGACGTCCGCTGCGAGTGGGGCCTGCCCGGTCTACAGGCATGTCTGCCGCATAGCGACGCGGTGGTCATCGTGGACGTGCTGTCATTTTCGACCAGCGTGGCTGCGCGGTGGATGTGGAACTGGCCGCCGCGCTGAACGTGAGCCAGGCGGTGGCGCGGCTGTCGGCCGGCGCCTATCAGGCCGAGATAGGGTAAGGACGCATGGAGACGGTGTTGATCTGTGTCGCGCCCGAGGCGAGCTACGACCTGTATGAGCTTTGGCACCAGCAGTTTCATGGCGCGGGCTGGGAAGCCCACGTGCTGCCGGTGACCGAGGTCGGCGCGGTGCCCCTGCCGCCGGTAGCGGCCGTCGTCGCCCAGGCCACCGATTGGCCGGATGAATACCTGCACGCGTGGCTGTCAGCCATCCGCCAGGCGGTGGGGCCGCGCCGGCGCATCCTGGCGCTCCTGCCCAAGCCGCCCGCAAGTTACCCCGCCGCGACCCAGGCGCTCTGGCACCACGCCCTGGGCTACGGCGCCAAAATCAGCGAGGTCGTGGCGGTGGTCAACGACTTTCTCGCGGGCAATCTTTAGATACGGATACGCACACTCGTGACCGGCGCTCTCCTCCAGCCCACCCACACCGTCCGCCACATCAAGAACGTGCTCATCCCCATGACCGACGGTGTCCGCCTCGCCGCCGACCTGTTCATGCCCGCGGGCGACGGGCCGTTCCCGGCGGTGTTCGAGTTCCTGCCCTATCGCAAAGACGACCGGACCGCCGAGCGCTGGAATGCCCACTTCTACTTTGCCGAGCGCGGCTTTGTGGGCCTCCGCGCCGACATCCGCGGCACCGGCGGTTCCGAGGGCTGCGCGCTGGACGAGTACACGCTGCAGGAGCAGTTGGACGCCTGCGACGTCATCGACTGGGCCAGCCGCCAGCCGTGGAGCAACGGCGCGGTGGGCATGTTTGGCACGTCCTATGGCGGCTTCAACTGCATCCAGACCGCCATGCACCGGCCTCCGGCGCTCAAGGCCATCATCCCGCACGCGGCCACCGACGACCGCTATCACGACGATGTGCACTACGCCGGCGGCTGCCTGATGGGCATCGATCAGGTGCTGTATCCGGGCTGGATGGTGCCCATGAACGCCATGCCGCCCTATCCGCAATACACCACCGAAGATTGGGCCGGCGTGTGGCGGCAGCGCCTGGAGGGCAACCCGCCCTGGGTGCTGGAGTGGCTGCGCCACCAGACCGAAGACGAGTTCTGGCGCCAGGGCTCGCTCAAAACCGATTACGCCTCCATCCAATGCCCGGTTCTGCATCTGGGCGGCTGGGCCGACGGCTACACCAACCCGGTCTTCCGCATGGCGCAGCATCTGCGGGTTCCCAACCGCGCCATCGTCGGGCCGTGGCAGCACTCGCGCCCGCTGGAGGCCTACCCCGGCCCGCGCATCAACCACCTGCACGAGATGGCCCGCTGGTGGGCGCACTGGCTGCGCGGCGACGATACCGGCGTGATGCGGGAGCCGCAGTTGGCCGTGTACGTCCAGCACGGCGCGCCGCCCGACCCCTTCATGCCGCACATGCCCGGCGCCTGGCGCTACGAGCCGCGCTGGCCGCCCGAGCGGCTCGAAGAACACCCGCTGTACTTGGCCGGCCACGGCGAGCTGCGCCGCGAGCCGTCCGCCAACTCCGGTTCGGATGCCTACGCTTACCGCGCCACGGTGGGCACGACCAACGGCTTCTGGTTCCCGGTCGGGCCGCCCTTTGGCCTGCCGCGCGACCAGGCGCCCGACGATGCGCGCTCGCAGACGTACACCACCGCGCCGCTCGACAGCCCCCTGGAAATCCTTGGCTTCCCCAAGGCCGTCCTCCACGCCGCTTCCTCGGCCGAGATCGCCTTTTTCTCAGTCCGGCTGTGCGACGTGGCGCCGGATGGCGCGTCTACCCTGGTCAGCCGCGGCATCCTCAACGCCACCCATCGCCACTCGCATCGCGACCCCAGCCCGGTGACGCCCGGCGAGATCATGGAGTTAGAGATCCCGCTCAAGGTGGCCTCCTGGGTGTTCCAGCCGGGGCACCGCCTGCGGGTGTCCATTGCCTCATCCGATTGGCCCACCGTGTGGCCGTCGCCTCTTCCGGCCACCAACACCCTCTACCACGGCCGCGTGCATCCCTCGCGCATTATCCTGCCGGTGGTCGGCCCCCAGGCCGAGTCACTGGCCGAGCCGGTGTTCCAGCCCGCCGTCAGCCTGACCCCGCGCGCCGTCAGCAGCAGCGAACAGCCGCTGTGGCAGGTCAGTGAGAACGTCATGACCGGGCAGACCATCGTGCAGGTGCGCGCTTGCCACCGCGTGCGGCCGGTGGGGGAGTCTTTTGAAGTCGAAGAAGAGCAGGTAGTCGAAACGGGCGCCTCCGATGCCCAGCCCGACCGCGGCTATGCCCGCAGCCTACAGCGCATCACCATGCTCCAGCCCGACGGCCGTACCGACTTGCACGGGCGCGTGAGCATTCGCAGCACGCGCGACCAATTGCATGTGGACATTGGCCTGCGTGTCCTGCGGGACGGCGAGCCCTTCTTTGAAAAGCAGTGGCTGGAGACGTTTCCGCGGCATTTCGTGTGAGGCCACCGATGAGCGCTGCGCTGTGAGCATGGACTTCGCCAACAAGGTCGCCCTGGTTACCGGCGGCAACTCCGGGATTGGCCGCGCCATTGCGCTCCAGTTGGCCGGTGAAGGCGCCGAAGTGCTGCTTGTGGGGCGCGACCCCGCCAAGGGCGCGGCCGTGGTGCGCGAGGTCACCGAGCGCGGCGGTAAGGCCCGCTTCTGGTCGGTGGAGCTGGGCGACGCCGTGGCCGTGCAGGCGCTGCTGGCTGGCGTGGCCCGCGATTATGCTGAGCTCCATATACTCATCAACTGCGCGGGCGGCGGCGACCGCAAGATGGGCGTCAGCGCCGGCAGCGATGCGCTCGACCGCTGGAACAAGGTCTCGGGCGGGAACTTCCTCAGCGCCTACTTGGTGACCACCGGCGCGGTCGAGAAGATGCCTCCCGGCGGGGCCATCGTCAACATATCGTCTACGGCCAGCCTGCACGGCAACTATGGCCTGTATGGCGCCTTCAAGGCCGGCCTCGAAGGGCTGACCCGCGGTTGGGCCTATGAGTTCGCGCCGCGCGGCCTGCGCGTGAACGCCATTGCGCCCGGCTGGATCGAGGTGCCCGGCCCCCTGGGCACGCTGCCCAACCCCGACGATCCAGCCCAGGCCGAGTTTGCCAAGACGGCGTCGCTGCTGGGCCGCATGGGCACGCCCGATGAAATCGCCAACGTGGCGCTGTTCCTGGCCTCCGATAAGGCCTCGTTTGTCACCGGTGCCACGTTGTTCGTGGACGGCGGTCTGACCATCATCGACCCGACCGCCGAAACCTGGCTGCGCGCGCTCGGCCGCCAGGGGCACTAGCGGCATGGCGCCGACCGTCGTCATTGCCTACCTGGACATCCGCGCTGTGCCCGAGCGGCTTGAGGCGCTCGACGCCCTCGGCGCGGCCGTGGTGCGCACCCACAGCCTCAACGCGCCCGAGGTGCAGGCCGTCGTCGCTGAGGCCGACGCCTTGATCGTCGAGCTTACCGCGGTGACGACCGAGATGCTCGCGCGCCTGTCCCGCTGCCGCATCATCGCCTGTGCCAGCACCGGCTACGACTATGTGGACTGGCCGACGGCCGCCCGCCGCGGGGTGTGGGTGACGCGCGTGCCCGACTACTGCACCGAAGAGGTCGCCACCCACACGCTGGCCCTGCTGCTCAGCCAGGCGCGGCGGCTGCCCGGGCTGTTTGCGCAGGCGCGCCGCGCCGATTGGAACCCGTTGCCCGTCCGCCCCATCCGCCGGCTCCAGGGCCAGACCTTGGGCATCATTGGGCTGGGCCGTATCGGGAAGTCGGTGGCGGCCAAGGCGCGTGGGTTGGGCCTGCGGGTGATCGCGCACGACCCGTATGTGGACCAGGCCGCCATGACGGCGCTGGGTGTGCGCCGCGTGGAGCGCGACGAGCTGCTGCGCACCGCCGATTACGTGACCCTGCACACGCCGCTGACGCCCGAGACCGAGCAGATGATTGGGGCGGGGGCCTTGTCCTGCATGCAGCCATCCGCCGTGCTGATCAACACCGCCCGCGGGCGCCTGGTGGATGAGGCTGCGCTGCTCCAGGCCGTGCGCGCAGGCCGGCTGGCCGCGGCGGCGCTGGACGTGCTGTGCCAGGAGCCGCCGCCCGCCGACCATCCGCTGCTGCATGAGCCTCGTATCCAGGTGACGCCGCACAGCGCCTGGTGCTCGGAAGAGGCCGACCTGGAAGTGTGGCGCCGTTCGGCCGAGGAGGTGGCGCGCGTGCTTCAGGGCCAGCCACCCCTGCATCCCGTCAGCCCGTTGAGTGCCTGAGATGACCGACACCCTCTATTCCACCCAGCTTGTGATCCGCCCCGGCATCATCGAGCTGTCCTGGGGCCAGCCCGACGCGAAGCTGCTGCCGGCCGAAAAGCTCAGCCGCGCCGCGGAGGTGGCCCTGGCCGAGGCCGGCGCCGATGCCCTGGCCTACGGCGCTAATAGCGGCCCCGGCAGCCTGCTGGCCTGGCTGCGCGCCCGCATCGAGCGCACCGAGAGGCGTTCGGTCGGCGCCGATGAGATCGTCATTACCGCCGGCAACTCCGAAGCCCTCGACCAGATCTGCACCCTCGGCACGCGCCCCGGCGATGTCGTGCTCGTGGAGTCGCCCACCTATCACCTGGCCGTCCGCATTTTGCGCGACCATCCGTTGGAGTTGATGCCTGTGCCCGTGGATGGCCAGGGCCTGAACGTGGAGGCCGTGGCCGCGGCTCTTTCCGCCCTGCGACGCGACGGGCGCCAGGCTCGGCTGCTGTACACCATCCCCACCTTTCACAACCCCACCGGCGTCACGCTCAGCGCCGAGCGCCGCCAGGCCCTGGTGGACCTGGCCGCGGCCGAAGGCTTCTTGATCGTCGAGGATGACGTGTACCGCGAGCTGGCCTACGATGCGCCCGCGGCGCCGTCGCTGTGGAGCATGGCGCCGCCGGGGACCGTGGCTCGCCTCGGCTCGTTCGCCAAATCCCTGGCGCCGGGCGTCCGGTTGGGCTGGATCACTGGCCCGGCCCCGTTGGTCCAAAAGATCGTCAACAGCGGCCTGCGCGAAAGCGGCGGCGGCGCCAACCACTTTGCCGCCATGGTGGTCGCGGCCTTCTGCGGCCTGGGCCTGTACGACGACCACGTCGCCGAGCTGCGCGCGGCCTACCGCGCCCGGCGCGACGCCCTGTTGGGCGCGCTGGCCGCCCACATGCCGCCGGGCGTCACCTGGACCCGGCCCGGCGGCGGCTTCTTCGTCTGGCTGACCCTGCCGGCCGGCCTGGAAGCCGGGCCCTTGCTGGACGCGGCCGAGACCGCCGGCCTCAGCTACATCCCCGGCACGAATTTTCACCTCGACGGGCAGGGGCGCAATACCCTGCGCCTGGCCTTTAGCCTTTTCCCGCCCGCTGACCTGGCCGAAGGCGGCCGGCGGCTGGGCACGGTGCTGTCATCCGCCCGGCCATGAGCCTCGCGCCTGCCACCCATTCCTGATCCCCGCGCTGGTGCGCGAGCCTTTCCGTTTGGGGCACGGTGGTCACGCCGCGGGTCTCAACCCTGACCCGCGGCGGCGTTGATTTTGCCTCTTGCTACTGCAACAATTCTTGTCTACGCTTAGCTTAAAGCGGTGTGCCGACCAGGCGCCGTTCGCGGCCCGCAGCTCTCCACGGCCCATACCCCGGGTCGCCTCCAAGTACAAGTTCCGCTGGAGAGGCACCCCCCTGCCCTCGCAGCGCAGCGGAGAGGGTCCTTTCAGGGAAGGGGGACGGGGGGTTAGGTCCGACCTGGCGCCGCGCCCACCGCACTAAGCTTGCGCCGATCGGGCTGGCAGTGGGGAGAGACACGCCAGCGCCGTCCCGCCCACGCCTAAAGTTTCTGCGCGGCCGTGGCCTCGGCCCCAACGGATTATGTAATGGCGGCGCGCATTGAAATCGAGTTTATAAAGTGCCGCTACTGCCGCTACTGCCGCTACTGCCACCACGGTTCGGCCCAGGCCAGCCCGTCCGGGCCGCCCAGTCCGCACCTTAGTGGAACAAATGCAAATGACATGAAATGTTGCTTTCTGGTGTCACCCCACTCACCCCGCACCCCCGCACCCACC
>CAYUYN010000041.1:15673-18456 GCA_964449185.1 uncultured Anaerolineales bacterium
GCCCCACGTTCCGCAGTGGGGTGCTCCCCCTCGTACCCCGTGCTTTGCCAGATGCGCAGACCGGTAAATCGGTATATACTCGTCCGAATTACTCTCACAGGGCCGACCATGACGAAGACCAAATTCGGGCAGGCAGGCGCGTACGGCGGTCCTGCCGCCGGCTGAGGGAACCGAGTGAGCCCCAAGAAACCGAATATCCTCCTCATCATGGCGGACCAGGTGGCTGGGCCCGCCCTTGCCTTCGACCCGCGGTCCGCGGCCAAGACCCCGCACCTCTCTGCCCTCGCGGAGACCGGCGTCGTTTTTGACAACGCCTACTGCAATAGCCCTCTGTGCGCTCCCTCGCGCTTTTCCTTTATGGCCGGCCAGCTCCCCTCGCGCATCGGCGCGTACGACAATGCCGCCGAATTTGCCGCGTCGGTGCCCACCCTGGCGCACTACCTGCGCGCGGTCGGCTACCGCACCATCCTGTGCGGCAAAATGCACTTCGTGGGGCCCGACCAACTCCACGGCTTCGAAGAGCGCCTGACCACCGACATTTACCCTTCCGACTTTGGCTGGACCCCCGATTGGGACCGGCCCGCGGAGCGCCTGTCCTGGTACCACAACATGCTCAGCGTGCTCCAGGCCGGGCAGTGTGCCACCAGCAACCAGCTCGACTTCGATGAAGAGGTGGCCTTCCATGCCACCCGCAAGCTGCTCGAGCTGGTGCGCGACGGCGACGAGCGCCCGTTCTTTCTGCTGGTGTCGTTTACCCACCCGCACGACCCGTACGCCATCACGCCCGAGACCATCTGGATCTTAATGAGCTCGAGCGGCGCTCGCGCTTTCCCGCGCCCGCGAGCCCGCCGCCCCGGCCGCCCGACCCGGCGTCTCGGTCTGGCGATTGACGGGCAGAACGAGCGGCCATTGGCGCGGCGGTCACACGCCGCCGCGCCCCCCGGGGAGGGCCGGCCGCCGTACGGGCGTTCACACCTGCTCATCATCCCGGTGAGCGGCACGCCAGCGTGCTTGCCGCTCACCGGGGCACCGCAGGTGCGGGATTGAACGCCCCTACCCCGCCGTAAACGCGAGCCATACCCGCTCTAATCTAAAAGGAGGTGATGCGCCGCAGCCCCGCAACCGTTCTCAACCGCACGGTGTCCTGACCTTTAAGTTTGATCCAGCGGAAGGAGAAGAAAGCCATGTTGTCCCACAAGAAGCTCTGGAAGGTAGCCAGCCTGGCGCTGATTGGCGTGCTGCTGCTGGCCGCCTGCGCCCCCGCCGCGACGCCGGTCATCCAGATCCAAACGCAAGTGGTGCGCGAAACCCAGATCGTCAACCAGACCCAGGTGGTGGAGCAGCAGGTGGAGGTCGTCATCACGGCCACCCCCGAGCCTTTCCAGCCCAAGGGCACCCTGACGATCGGTCTGACCACCATCGTCGCCGCGCTCGAGCAGCCCTACGCCCCCGAGCGCCAGTCGTCCAATGCCTCCTGGACCATGTTTGACTCCCTGGTCTTCCCCGAGCCCGACGGCACCTTCTCGCCGGCGCTCGCCGAAACCTGGGAAACCTCCGAGGATGGCCGCACCATCACTTTCCATCTGCGCCAGGGCGTGAAGTTCCACAACGGCGAAGACTTCAACGCCGATTCGGTGGTCTTCTCCTGGGAGACGTACATCGACCCGGTGGTGACCTACGCCAGCAACTGGACGGTCGCCAGCGCCGTGGAAAAGATCGACGACTATACCGTGGCGGTCTCCACCGAGGAGCCGAACGCGCTCTTGCTGCCCTACATCGGCTCCGCCTGGTCGATTATCCCCAAGGGCTACTACGAAGAAGTCGGCGCCACGGGCTTTGCCGAGAAACCGGTCGGCACCGGGCCCTTCATGCTGGAAGAATGGGTCAAAGGCGACCACATCACGGTGGTGGCCAACCCCAACTACTGGCGCGCAGGCTACCCCAAGCTGGCCGAGGTCATCTTCAAGTTCATGCCCGAGTCGGCCACCCGCATCGCCGCCATCCAGACCGGTGAAATCGACCTCTCCCCCCGCCTGACCTCGGAAGATGCCCAGGGCCTGCTGGGCGCCGAAGGCGTGACCCTTGTCCGCTACCCGGTCAATCGTGTTTACTACGTGGCCTTCAACAACATCACCACCGGCCTCGACACGCCCATCATGGAACCGGCGATCCGCCAGGCCCTGGCCTACGCGGTGGACGTGGACGGCATCATCGCCACCCTGTTCGACGGTTACGCCACGCGCGCGGTCGGTCTGGTGGGACCCGCCGACCTCGGCTTTGACGGCGCCGAACCGGTGCCGTACGATCCCGAGCAGGCCAAGGCCATGCTGGCCGAAGCCGGCTATCCGGACGGTTTTGCCGTCGATATGGCCTGCCCGGATGGCGCCTACTCGCACATCAACGAAGTCTGCGAGATCATCCGCAACAACTTCAATGATGTCGGCGTCACGGGCAACCTCGACATCATGGAGTCCAACGCCTATTGGGAGCTGGAAGCCACCCAGGCCCTGGTGCCTGTCTTCGTCGACTCGTGGTCGGTCACGCTGGGCGAGGCCTACCCGCGCCTGCAGGGTTCCCTGAACAAGGGCGACTCATACGCCAACTTCTGGACCCCCGAGCTCCAGGCGCTGCTGGACCAGATTGCCACGACCGTGGACATCGACGAGCGCGCGGCGCTGTATGGGCAAATCCAGACGCTGATGCGCGACGACCCGCCGTTTGTGTATCTGTACTTGCCGGAAGTCTTTGAAGCCGTGAACACGCGCGTGCAGAACTACAAGCCG
>CAYUYN010000042.1:0-1120 GCA_964449185.1 uncultured Anaerolineales bacterium
CTGGGCCAGGCGGGTGGCGCGGTCGGCGACGGAAGGCGCGGGGGTGCCGGCCGGGCCGCAGGCCAGCACGGCGGCCACCAGCGCGCTCACAACGATCAGGCAGCGATCACGGCGGAGCATAGTCGTCTCTTGGCAGCGCGCCGGTGTTGGCCGGCGCGCCAAGGTGTTCATCGTGGAATGCGCGAACCGTGTTTTTCGAACAACCCCGGTGGGCTAAGCGCCGCGCGACCTCACTCGCTGCACCACCAGCGCGATCAGCGCGGCCACGGTGGCCACCATGGCCGAGATGGCAAAGATCCACTTGATCGTGGTGACCGTGCTCGTGAAGGCCGCCAGGCCATCCAGGCGGTTGGGGTAGTTCAGCAGCAGCAGCGCGAGGCCGGCATTCTCGCCATAGTCGGCCAGCATCCCCACTAACGGCAGCAGCGCGGCGCGCTGAAGCGTGTGATTTTTCGACAGCACCGGGCGCAGGCAGTAGGTGATGGTCAGCGCGAAGAACAGCCCATACACCAGCGGGTAGATCAGGTCAACGGTCAACTCGATCAGCAGGTAAAGCTGCCGGCCTTCGTCGCCATAGGCCGTCAACGCCGCGTAGGCCTGGGTGGGGGTGTAGGCTCCCCGCAGGTCCAACGGGCCGACCCCGCCCGATAGGGCCTGGATGCGAGCGCCGAGCACGGGCAGGAGGCCGGCATTGATCAGCACGAACACGGCCAGCAGCAGCAGGATGTTGCGCCGGGTGGCCCAGCGGTCCAGTCGATCCAGCAGAGAGTTGAGCATAAAGAGTCTCGCGCGAACGAATTAGCCGGCCACGATTTCCAGCGAGTAACCGACGTGCGCCGGCTTTTCGGCGTCGATGATGGTTTCGATCACGGTCCGGTCCAGCGCGGCCGGGTCGGGCACCTTGGTGCGCACGACCATGCGGAAGGCGTCGTCATAGTAGCACAAACAACCAAGTCCGCATCTAAAACTGCTTAATCCTACGTCGCAAAGGTTTTCAGAAAGGCCAGCGCGTTCTCGTCCAGTCGCTCCAGCAGATAGCCGGCCTCCTGCACCAGCACGGTTGGCCGGTTCAGCGCCGCGATGCCCTGGCCCATGGCCGCCATCCCGGCCGGCGTGATGG